>CAZHSA010000315.1:0-4714 GCA_964535135.1 uncultured Kordia sp. | reverse complement strand
AACACTAAAACTAATTTTTTCATTTTATCCATTTTTTTCGTTTTCTAATAATTGTTCTAAAGCTAAAATATCTGGAACGAGCACTTGACGTGCTTTGCTTCCTTCGAACGGACCTACAATTCCGGCAGCTTCTAATTGATCAATAATACGTCCTGCACGGTTATATCCTAATTTTAATTTTCGTTGTAATAAGGATGCAGAACCTTGTTGCGCTATGACAATAACTTCGGCTGCTTGTCGGAACAATTTGTCGCGATCTGCAATGTCTATATCAAGACTTGTGCCACTTTCTTCACCTGAATATTCAGGCAGTATAAAGGCTTCTGGATAGGCTTTTTGCGCACCAATATAATCTGTAATTTTTTCTACTTCTGGCGTGTCTACAAACGCACATTGAATACGAATTAAATCGTTTCCTTGAGTATACAACATGTCACCACGACCAATTAATTGATCGGCTCCTGAATTGTCTAAAATGGTACGCGAATCTATTTTCGACATTACACGGAAAGCAACTCTCGCAGGGAAATTCGCTTTGATCATTCCTGTAATTACATTTACCGAAGGTCTTTGTGTGGCGATGATTAAGTGAATTCCGATGGCACGTGCTAATTGTGCCAAACGTGCAATTGGCGTTTCTACTTCTTTTCCTGCCGTCATGATGAGATCGGCAAATTCATCCACAACTAAGACAATATATGGTAAAAACTTATGTCCGTCGTTCGGATTCAGTTTTCGTGCTTTAAATTTGGCGTTGTATTCCACAATGTTACGACATAGTGCATTTTTGAGCATGTCATATCGCTGATCCATCTCAATGCAGAGTGAATTTAGCGTGTTGATTACTTTGGAATTGTCTGTAATGATGGCTTCTTCCGAATCGGGAAGTTTTGCCAAATAGTGACGTTCTATTTTGTTGAATAGTGTCAATTCTACTTTTTTCGGATCGACCAATACAAATTTTACCTCAGCAGGATGTTTTTTGTAAAGGATTGATGTTAAAATACAATTCAGTCCTACAGATTTCCCTTGTCCTGTTGCTCCAGCCATCAATAAGTGTGGCATTTTGGCTAAATCGACGACTAAGGTTTCATTGCTAATGGTTTTACCAAACGCAATTGGTAACTGCATTTCTGCTTGTTGAAACTTCTTAGAAGCAATGGCAGAGCGCATGGAAACAATAGCAGGTTTTTTGTTCGGAACTTCAATTCCAATGGTTCCTTTTCCTGGCATGGGCGCAATGATACGAATTCCTAAAGCAGCTAATGAAAGTGCAATATCATCTTCTAAGTTTTTAATTTTAGAAATACGGACACCAGCTTCTGGGATAATTTCGTATAAAGTAACCGTTGGACCAACCGTTGCTTTAATGCTGGCGATTTCTATTTTATAATTGCGCAGCGTCGTTACAATCTGGTTTTTATTTTCTTCGAGTTCTTCTTGATTAATTGTGATAGAACTTCCGTTGGTATAATCTTTTAAGAGTTCAATGGTTGGAAAACGGAAATTCCCCAATTCCAACGTTGGATCAAATTCTCCGTGTTCTTTAACGAGTTTATCTGATAAGTTTTCAGTAACCGTTTTTTCTTCTACGACTTTTTCGACTTGAATTTCAGTTTCTTCTTCCTCTTTTGGAATTTCCACTTCAAAAGAAGTGTCTTTTATGACCGGATCTTTCTTTTTCTGATCTGTTCCAGAATGATTTTTGATGGTTGGCTGTAAATTTTGAACCGATAATTCAAACTCTGACTTTTTTTCTACGTCTTCTGTAGCAACTTCTTTAGGAGTTTCCTCCATAGTTGGTGTTTCTTGGGAAGCTACGGTTTCAGTTTCTTCAGTAGTTTCAGATGTATCTTTGGTAGCTTCAGTTTCAGTAGCAGCAAAGTCTTCTTTTAATGATGTTTTTTTCTTGTTTACATAGTCTGCAACATGTTCTGGCGTAAGCTTTAAACGTACTACAGCATAAATAATTGCTCCAAAAAGTAACAAAAGACCAACGCCAATTTTACCAATATAGACTTGTAAATACGAGTTGATTTCAAAACCTATAGTTCCACCTAAAATAGGCGCAGCTTCAAAGAAAAATCCTAACAAGACAGATAACCAAATTACAATGATACTTCCCCAAAACCATTTGTTAAATAGTTTCTTCTTCGTATCCATTAACAAATGCAATCCTGTGAGAAATAACAAGCTGGCGAATATAAACGAAGCAATTCCGAATCCTCTGTAGATAAAAAAGTCGCTAATACGCGCGCCAAAACGTTGCATCCAGTTTTGTGTTTGCGCGTTTCCGTCTACATCGTCCAACACACTTTGGTCTACTTCACCTGTAAAGAAATAGGAAGCAAAGGCAATAAATAATGCTATTGCAAACAACATGAGTAAACTTCCCAATATAATTTGATGTTGTCGGGTAAAAGTAAAATCAGGTTTTTTGAATTTCGAGACTCTAGGAGTTTTCTTCGTTTTTTTTACGGTTTTCTTTTTTGCCATGCAAGGATCGCTATTTATAGTAACTATCTCAGGACAAGTCCACGAGAAGTATATAAGGAATTCACAATAAAATATCGAGTCAAGCCGTAGCGTATTTTAGTCACAATGATCGCGTAAAAATACAAACTATGCTTAAAGCGCAAGATATTTAAAATTAATCTTTAAGCGAAACGTTTTTCCGTAAAATACGAGTATAAATGTTAAGTAGGAGAGAAGTAGTTACTATTTTGAAGAAAAGAACTGATAGAAAAGAAAAAAAGCGGGATTGCTCCCGCTGTATGTTTATCTTGCGTCTAATGGCAATTCGCACTGAACGATTCCGCATGTGTGTTTAATCGGTCCAACACAACCTGTATTAGCACAACCAATAATACTTTCAATTGGTGCAGCTCCACCTTTTACTAGGTTGTCTAAGTTAGAAACTGACTTTTTATTTAATGCTAAACTTTTTAATCCTTTTTTCTTCATGATATTATTTTTAAGTTAATAATTGATAAATCTACAGGGATTAAATGCTACAAAACTGACATTTATCTCTGTAAAACTGACAAAAAAATCCTTATATATTATAATAGCATATAAAATATAAGGATTTTATAGGTTGTAAAATATCTTTAATTACATCTCGCAAGCTATGTTACTAGGTAATTGACAGTTGATAATACCACAAGTTTCTTTTACAGGTCCAATACATCCTGTATCATTAGGACATAATTTGTGAGTGTGTGGAAGTGCTCCTCCTTTTACGGAGTTGTCTAAATTAGATACGCACTTTTTGTTTAATGCTAAACTTTTTAATTCTCTTTTTTTCATGGTGTAATAGTTTAAGTTAATAATACAACAAGGTAAGAAAAAAATAAAACACTTTATGTCTTTACTGAATTAATTGTAAGTAATGGGAAAGGTTAGAATATTTTGGGAATGTAAATAAAGCAGCCAATAATAATGGCGGCAATAGCAAAGATAAAAACGGCACCTGCGGCTAAATCTTTGATCAATCCTATTTTTTTGTGATGTTCGGGATGTATGAAGTCTGCAATTTCTTCAATAGCAGTATTGAGTCCTTCCAAGCTCATAATCAATCCAATTGTGAGCGTTTGGACGATCCATTCTGCGGTAGAAATTTTAAAATAAATTCCAGCAATGGTGACTAAAATACCTATAAAAAACTGTGCTTTTACGCTGGCTTCTGTAGTAATGAGCAGATATGCGCCTTTACACGCATATCCAACTCCTTTTATTCTTCCTTTAATGAATTTAATCATCTAATAATGCTTCCAAAGCACCTTTATAGTTAGGTTCTTCTGCGATTTCAGTAATATGTTCTGTGTAGGATACAGTTCCATTTTCATCTAAAACAACAACGGCACGAGAATGCAAGGCTTCCATAGGTCCGTTAATCATATCAACTCCGTAAGCTTTTCCGAAGCTTCCATCTTTAAAATCAGAAAGAGTTTCTACATTTTCCAAGCCTTCCGCAGCACAAAAACGTGATTGCGCAAAGGGTAAATCGCGCGAAATACACAATACTTTAGTATTTTCTAATTCGCTTGCTTCTTGATTAAAAGTTCGTACAGAGGTTGCGCAAACTCCAGTGTCAACACTAGGGAAAATGTTCAATACAACTTTAGAACCTTTATAATCGTCTAAACTTTTAGTTTTTAAATCGGATGTTACTAATGCGAAATCAGGAGCTTTATCTCCTACATTTGGTAAGCTTCCCGAAGTTTCAAAAGCAGTACCGTGTAATGTTACTGTGGCCATAGTTAATTAATTTTTTTAGTTTCTAAAATTAACATTTCTACACCTAATAAATGGTAAATAATCGTTAATTTTTTTTGATCAATATAAATAGTAAAAAACTATCGTAAAATAAAAACAATCAATTTGTTTTATAGGTTACTTCGTTTTTAATGAGTAATTTTAGAGAACTTTTTAAATAAAAAATTAACCAACACATAAAATACTAAAAAATTATGAGTGAAGCAGGCAAATGCCCATTTGGACATGGAACTACAAAAAAAGTAGCCGGCGGCGGTACTACAAATAGAGATTGGTGGCCAAATGAATTAAAACTAAATATTCTAAGGCAGCACGCCACAAAATCAAACCCACTTGGTCAGGACTTTAATTATGCAGAAGCGTTTAAAAGTGTTGATTATGCCGAATTGAAAAATGACTTAACCAAATTAATGACTGATTCTCAAGATTGGTGGCC
>CAZHSA010000314.1:0-4723 GCA_964535135.1 uncultured Kordia sp. | reverse complement strand
AATTGATTGAGTTCTTCTCGAAATAGAATCCCACATCCATAGGATACTACAAACCATATAGATAGTAAGATGAGAAGGTATTTGAGGTTTTCTTTCCAGTACGCTTTTGCGCGTTTTTGTTTATCACTCATAGTTGGTTAGTTTTTTTACAGGTAAATCATAGCTTGCAGCGTGAGTGTCCCCACAGCATCCGCATTCCCGTATTTTGTGTTGAAATATTCTAAACTTAGTTTGGAATGATGTCCACTAAGATATGTATTTATTCCTATTCCAAAGGAAGTGGCAGTATCATCAATAGCATCTACTTGTCTGCTATCAAATTGAACATACGGTTGAAACTTTGTTGATTTTTCTGTTGGCAACACATATCCTACATGCCCGTGTAATAGTGAACCTGTTTCGTACGTTCTACCCAAAGTAAAATCTTTTCCGTAATCACTGAATTGTGCAAGTGCATACGCTGTGAGTGCGCCTCCTTGTTTGCCAATTGGTGCATCGTAAAAAGCATCTACTGCAAAGATAGAGACATCTTCTCCTGCCAATTCGCCCGCAGTGTTTGCAATAACAGATCCTTTTGGATGAAAGAAGAATCCGGCTCCAATGTTGAATACTTTTTTCCCGCCCAAATAGCTTCCTACTTTGTATGGCAAAAAGTTTGATTCTTGATCTAAAAAATTATAGTCAAAATATCCTGCGTAGGTTCTACCTGCATCTTTGGAACCAAGTAAACGTCTGCCTGCATATACCGCAGCTCCGTCTGGTGTTGGTGTTACTGATTATTGCAAGTTGTTGGTCACCGCATCATTGATAGAAATACGGTATTGCAGTTTCCCAAATTTCCCTTTGAGATACACACCCATGTGACGTGCAAATTGATCGGAGAGTCCAATTGTTGCCCATGCTTGGCGTTGATTGTCGAGCGTCATCATGTTGAGCGTACTTTGGTTGTTTGCTCTGGAAATTCCGTTCCAATAATGCAAACCTCCACCGATAGCGTGATCTTTTGTGAGCGTAAATTGTCCCCAAACATCGTGAAAGAATAGTTGCGAGCTGTCGCCTTTTCCTGTAGGTGATAGATTGTCTCCATTCAAACTGTTGAGTCCAAAATGTGTGAGAATTAAAAAGCGCTTGTTGATTTATGGGATACGTTCGGCATTGTGATGACTTTGTTTTTTGTGGGAACTTCCTATGTTGGTATTCAACGTGTACAAATTCAACAAGAACAAGAAGCGATTCAAAAAATGTACATCGGCACCAAAAAAAGTACGGCTGCGTCAAAAAGTACTATAACACTTAATCATTTTGAACGCATGCAATTGTTGATGCATGATGAAGAACTTTTCAGAGATGCTTCACTAAATAGAGCTGTTTTAGCTGAAAAATTAGGCTTAAGTGCTAGTTCCGTCACT
This sequence comes from uncultured Kordia sp., assembly GCA_964535135.1. Taxonomy (GTDB): domain Bacteria; phylum Bacteroidota; class Bacteroidia; order Flavobacteriales; family Flavobacteriaceae; genus Kordia. Next base: position 3,314 of record CAZHSA010000314.1, on the reverse strand, counting down.
CGAATTTTGAAAGAGGAAGGACAAATCAGCTTTAAAGATTTCATCAATCAATACCGAATTCAATTAGCGAAAGAAATGCTTACCGACGCACGTTTTCATGTTTTTTCTTTAGAAGCTATTGGAAAAGAAGTTGGTTTTAAATCGAGAAGTACTTTTTATGAAACCTTTAAAAAAGACGTGGGAGTTTCACCCGGAACTTTCAAGAAAAATTAAATTTTGTCCTGTAATGTTTCAGATAGAAGAATCTCGGACATCTACTGCTATTATTGACATCAGCACTGTATACTAAGACGCTGAAATCTTCGTACTCTTACCATAAACACCTTTAACATTTAATTATTTATGAGTATGAAATTCTTCAAAAAGATTTTTAGTCTAGCAACAATTGCTATGATGATCGTTGTTTTTATTGCTTGCAGTTCAGATGATAATGGAACTACGCCCAATCCAACAACACCAACAAACCCAAGTGGCACAGCTATCAAAATTATGCCGTTAGGAGCGTCAAGAGTCGCTGGCGCAAGACCGTTATACGAAAGTTACCGATATGAACTTTGGAAATTACTCCTTGACGGGAATTATGATTTTGATTTTATTGGAACAGAAACTGATCCTGCCGACTATCCTATGTACAACGGTCAAAGTTTTGATAGAGATCATGAAGGTCGTGGAGGAATTACTTCTGGTGAAATTTTGGCTGAACTTGATATTTGGTTAAATGATCTAGCGGATACACCCGATATTGTTTTGTTTAGCTCACCAGGCGGCAATGATGGTTTTACCGATTTGAATCAAACTGTAGCTAACGTCAATGCCATTATTGATATTTTTCAAGCCAGAAATCCAAACGTTACCATATTTTTAGAGTTGCCTGCGCCTGCTATGACCAGTGAACAGACTCCAGAGTTTCTAGCTTTTTACAATCAAGCCTTAAATACACTTCCGCAAGTAGCTACCAATAAAACCACAGCAACTTCTTCCGTTTTAACGGTTGATATGTCTACAAATTTTATTGACGCGTATTTGGCAGACGATGTACATTATAGCGAAGCTGGTGCCAGTTTTATTGCCAATCGCTATTTAGAAGTGTTAGCTCCACTCCTACCATAAATTTGAAATAGCACTCACAGAAAAGCCAGATGATACCATCTGGCTTTTTTATTTTAAAATCGAAAAAAAAGACTATTACACTCCAGTGTAATAGTCTTCAAAACCTATCTCAGGTATAAATTTTATCAATTTCGGTGTAGTTTTATATTGGTAGCCATTCTTGTAATTTTTCAATTACAAACCTCATGAAAATAGACAAACACTGTAATAATTTTCTATTCTTGTGCCCTCAAACGATTTACTTACAAGATGAAATACTTTTTGTCCCTAGTTTTACTATGTGCAACAATAACTTCCGTTGCACAAACATTTTCTAACATCAACAATTACGATATACAAAACGGTGTATTTAATGCACAAGCTACCTGTCAATTGGCCGACGGACCATTAGAAGTGCCTTTAACTATTTCTGGAATTGGCACATTAGGCAGCATAAATTCTATTGAGAGTGTAGAACTAAACATTACACACAGACGTGTAAACGAATTATAAATTGAGCTCATTGCGCCCGACGGAGTACATTCAATCATTCTTTTTTATGATAATAACATTGGATTTAGTGAAGATCTAAACAACACGGTTTTATCAGATTTGGGACCTGCATTAAGTACAGGAACTGGACCCTTTGCAGGAACATTCTCTCCAAAAGAACCTTTAAGTTACTTCAATACAAATGCTGTAAACGCAGATGGAGAATGGACGTTAAAATTATGCGATCTAATTACTGGCGATACAGGAACTTTAAATGCGTGGAATATTACTTTTGGAACTACACCAACGTGCTTACCACCTTCGTTGCCTTCCATTTCAAACGTTAACTATAACAGTGCCACATTAGCATGGTCCAACGGATCGGATGAAACAGCATGGGAAATAGAAGCTGTAAATTTAACGAATAGAGAAGTTGCAGATCAAGCTGTAGATTTTACTGATACTACCAATCCAATTACGCTTGGCACAAATACACAAACAACAGCTGGAATGCCAACCAATATATTGGGAATGTGGGCTGGAAACGTCAATAACGATCTTGTGGTACAATATTCTGGAACCAATCCAGATACGCCGAGTATCTTATCGGAAGTGTTGAACCATTTTGGAAACTTTCTCAACTTTCCAACCTTTACTATTAGTGCATATAATGTGCATGATATTAATTTGGATGGAAACGTACAATACTCAGGCACAAATCCAGATACGCCGCTTATTTTACAAAACATATTAGCGCATCCTGGCAACTTTTTAAACTTTAGCACGTATCAAATTACTGAACAATTACCAGAAAATTAGCAGCATTAAATTTATGTTTGCTATTCTTTTTATACCGTTTGATTTGATTATTTTTGAATTTGGAATCACAAACTGATGAAATTATTATGAAAAAGACATTACTCCTACTCACAATTTTCTTTACTTTTTTAGGAACCATAAAAGCACAATCACCCGATGAAGATCAACTTGGGGCTTGGTTCATGTACTTTTATAGTGCTAATTTTAAAGATTCAAATTGGGGAGTTCAAGGCGATTTTCAATATCGTGATTGGCGTGGACTTGGCGACCGAGAGCAATTACTATTACGATCAGGAATTACGTATACACCAAAAGATGCAGGTGTAAAATTCACCTTTGGATTCGCAAATATTACCACAGGACAATTTGGTGAAGATATTGACAATCCTGTGTCTGAAAATCGTATCTACCAAGAAGCATTAATTTCGAATACCATTTTAAAAAGAGTCTTGCTAACGCATCGTTTTCGCTACGAGCAGCGTTGGGTAGAAGATCAAGATTTTAGAACGCGCTATCGTTACAATCTTTTTATCAATGTTCCTTTCAACAACACAAAACTCATCAAAAACACCTATTATTTTGCCTTCTATAATGAAATTTTCCTAAACGGTCAACGCGATATTGGAGACGGAAGAAGCGTGCAATTCTTTGACAGAAACCGTACGTATTTAGGTTTGGGATATGCCATTAACAATAAACTTAGAGTACAGTTCGGCTGGATGGAACAAACGACTAACAACTGGCAAAAAGGACAATTGCAATTTAGTGTGCATCACACATTTTGAAATAACATCAGTTCGATGTAACTGATTCAATTTATATGTATAATTAAGTTTAGAAACTCTCTGCTACAAACCATATTTTCAGTGTTTTATTTTCGTTTTAGCTCATGTGGTTTCTATTTTATTAAATAG
>CAZHSA010000313.1:0-4727 GCA_964535135.1 uncultured Kordia sp. | reverse complement strand
TATGTGGTCTTGGTGCAACTTCATTCACCAAAATTTCATCGTCTTGGGTTTGAAACATTTCCACAGCTAAAATTCCTGTATGCTGAAACGCTTCTGAAACTTGTAATGCTACTTTTTGGGCTTTCGCCAGAATATGCTCAGAAACTCTCGCTGGGCAAATTACATACTCAACTTGATTGGCTTCTGGGTGAAACTCCATTTCTACCACAGGATAGGTTTTTACTTCTCCAGAAACAGAACGTACCACAATAACGGCGAGTTCATTCTTAAAATCAACCAACTGCTCGCACATACATTCTACATTTGGTAAATGTTCCAAGTCTTCCAAAGAGCGCACGACTTTTACACCAGTTCCGTCATAGCCAAACTGCGTACTTTTCCACACAAAAGGAATAGAAATCACGTCGTTTTCAACGCTGTGTATCAATTCTTCCAACGACATATAAATTGAAAATGGCGCTGTCGGAATGTGATGTTTCTGATAAAAAAGCTTCTGAATTCCTTTATTTTGAATTCTTTGCAATGTTTTTGCAGACGGATATACGTGTACACCTTCATCTTCCAGTTTTTGCAACGCATCCACATTTACGTGTTCAATCTCAAAAGTTAAGACATCCACATTTTTACCAAAATTATACACGGTTTCAAAGTCCATCAAATCACCTTGATGAAACTCATTACATGCTATTTTGCAGGGTGCTTCGGCACTTGGATCCAATACAGAAGTATATACATCAAACTTTCGGGTTGTATACAGCAGCATTTTTCCCAATTGACCGCCGCCTAAAATTCCTAATTTAAAATTAGAGGAGAAATAATTCATTCGTTTTTACATTTTCAACAAAAATACAAATCTAAATTCGTAAAAGTAAACTCATTAAACGTTATTCATAAATCAATTTGTATCTTTGCCCCTTTAAAAGGATTTTGTGTCTTTATTTGGAAAGAAATCATAGAAAAAACACGCAAAAAGTGATCAAATTACACGACAAATACTTCAAAAAATTTATTACTGAATCGCAAATTCAAGAAGCGGTCACAAGAATGGCTTCTGAAATTGCAGAAGATGTTAAAGACGAACAACCCATTTTCATCGGAATATTGAATGGTGTGTTTATGTTTTTTTCCGATTTTATGAAAGCATATGCATATCCATGCGAAATGACTTTTGTAAAATTATCATCTTATCACGGAACTTCCTCTACAGGTGAAATTAAAGAGCTTATCGGACTTTCTGATGATATTGAAGGGAGAACTGTAGTCGTTGTAGAAGATGTTATTGACACAGGAAATACCTTAGACGAATTACACGCAATATTCAAGGCGAAAAAAGTAAAGGACTTTAAAATGGCTACCTTATTTTTTAAGCCAGAAGCATATCAAAAACAACACAAAATAGATTATATCGGGATAGAAATTTCGAATGAATTCATTGTAGGCTACGGATTAGACTATGACGAATTGGGACGAAATTTACCTGAAGTTTATCAATTACACAATCACAACATGATCAATTTAATTTTATTCGGAAAGCCAGGCGCTGGAAAAGGAACACAAGCAAATTTCCTAAAAGAAAAATACAACTTAGTACATATTTCTACAGGAGATGTATTTAGATATAACATGAAAAATGATACTGAGCTAGGAAAATTAGCTAAATCATATATAGATAAAGGCGATTTGGTTCCTGATGAAGTAACGATCAATATGTTGCAAGCTGAAGTGGAAAAAAATCCAGAAGCCAAAGGTTTCATCTTTGATGGTTTCCCAAGAACAACTGCACAAGCGGAAGCATTGGACAACTTCTTAGCTACAAAAGATATGGTAATTTCGGCAACTATTGCATTGGAAGCAGACAATGAAGTTTTGATAGAACGTTTATTAGAACGCGGAAAAGATAGTGGACGTGCAGATGATCAAGACAGAGATAAAATTGCAAATCGTTTCGACGAATACAACCAAAAAACAGCTCCGTTAATTGACTTTTATAAGAAACAGAATAAATTTAAAAGTGTCAACGGTATCGGAACCATTGAAGAAATTACAGAGCGTTTGCGCAGTACTATTGATCAATTGTAAAAAACAATACGCGTCAACATAAAAAGAAGAGAACATGACAGAAGGGAATTTTGTAGATTATGTAAAAATGCATTTGACTTCCGGAAACGGCGGAAAAGGTTCTATGCATTTGCTACGCGAAAAATACAATGCCAAAGGTGGACCTGATGGCGGCGACGGTGGACGTGGTGGACATATTATTGTACGCGGAAATCAAAACCTTTGGACATTATTTCATTTCAAGCTAAAAAGACATTACAAAGCGGAACACGGATCGCACGGAAGTAGTAATAGAAGTACTGGAGCCGACGGACAAGATGTATATTTGGATGTGCCTTTAGGAACGGTAATTCGTGATAAAGAAACGAATGAAGTTATCTTTGAAATTACTGAACACGGTGAAGAACAAATTGTTGCAAAAGGAGGAAAAGGCGGACGCGGAAACTGGCATTTTAAATCACCTACAAATCAAACACCACGCTATGCACAACCTGGCATTCCTGGGGAAGAAATTGATGTCATTTTAGAATTAAAAGTCTTAGCAGATGTTGGTTTGGTAGGATTTCCCAATGCTGGAAAATCAACCTTACTTTCTGTGATTACTTCTGCAAAACCCAAAATTGGCGATTACGAATTCACTACGCTGAAGCCAAATTTAGGAATCGTAGAATACAGAGATTTCAAGTCGTTTGTCATGGCAGACATTCCTGGAATTATTGAAGGTGCTGCCGAAGGAAAAGGATTAGGACATTACTTTTTGCGTCACATTGAACGCAACTCAACCTTATTATTTTTGATTCCTGCGGACAGTACAGATATTTCCAAAGAATATGACATTTTACTCAATGAATTAAAAAAATACAATCCCGAACTGCTTGATAAAGAACGTTTCATCGCGATTTCAAAATCTGATATGCTAGACGAAGAGTTGATGTCAGAAATGCGCTTAGAACTCGACAAAGAGCTCAACGTTCCGTATATGTTTATCTCTTCTGTAGCGCAACAAGGTATTATGGAATTGAAAGACAAACTCTGGGAAATGTTAAACAACTAATACGAAGCGACTTTTGAGTCGCTTTTTTTGTATCTTTTTTGGATAGAAATCATCAATCATTATGAAAATCATCAATCCAAAAGCACTTTTAGTAGTGTTCTTCTTCATCTTTACGCCATCTGTGTTTTCTCAAAAAGAAACACGCATTTCCACTGTAGATTTTGTGCAAATTGTCAATGAAAATAGGGAAGAAGCCATGTTCTATTATGAATACAACTGGAAAGTATTGCGTAAAATGGCAATGCTGAAAAAGTATATTGCTTCTTTTGAAATTATGGAAACGCCATATTCCGAAGAAGCGCCTTTTCATTTACTATTAATTACAACTTACAAGAATAAAGAACAGTACGAACAACGCGAAAAACACTTTCAAGAACTCATCAAACAGCAAGGAAAACTACAATTATTGAACGACAAAAAACCGCCAGAATTTCGTAAAAACCTTTTTCACAAAGAACAGGTAACGCATCATTCTAAAGAAATTATTATCAAAAAAAGCTAAAAAATACTATCTTTCTGTCATCAACCGAAATTGTTACCATGAAAAAATGCCTTACACTGCTTCTCGCTTTTTACATACACCTTTCTTTTGCACAGGATATACATGTAGAAAACGGAATTGCGTACATTGGTGATGCGCCGTATATAAAGATCGTCAAAGACAGCCGAAAAAACTTTTTCATTTATGATTTAAAAAAGAATGAAAAAATCATCAAAGTTCATTTAGACAAAAAATACAACGAAAGGGCTGAATCATACTATCCAAACACAAAAATTTACTTTCTAAACTCAGACATGAATGCTGCTTTTAGCGAAATAAAAGTAAAATCACCCAAAGATATTGCCAAGTTGTTATTTGATAAAAATTTGATTTTACCCAATGGCGCTTTAAACGAAGAGCTAGCCGTAGAATATTACGAAACCACGCCCATAGGAAAGCGTTGTAAAAAAACATACGAAAAAGATTTTGGAAGTGTTTTATATCATAAGTATCGTCCTGTGGTTAAAAATGACACCTTGCAAATCAATGAAGTCAAATTTGAATGTGTCACCACAGCTTTCTACACTAAAAAAGTAATGTATGATCATTTTGGCGCATGGACAAGTGATATTTTTAGAACCGCACAAACATATTTGCCAGAATTGGTATGGAAAGACGTGCAATTGTTTAAAGACGATAAGAAGAAATTTACAGTGATTGCCAGAGGTTTAGAATCTTATAAAACAACCTATGCGTCTATCATGGTTTTTGATGAAAATAGGTATGATATGCTTCACAAAAATTCTCCGTATCGGGATAAAATTGTGACACTTTTTAGTAATTTCATTAGAAATGATAAAAAAAGTAGGGCTTTCTACAAAGCATTTTGGTCCAAGTACGATCCAGAACGTTGGAAAGAAATGCAGGAATATAGAAAACGAAAAAATGGTAAGTCTACAAAAAAGTCAAATGTGTTAACACCTGGTTCACCGAACAGAACTTTTAACCGTAATTAAGCTCACATCAATCAAAAAACTATGAATACAACCTCAACATTATTTGTGTACGGTGGACAAGTGAATCAAGAATTTGTAAAATATACAGCAAAACTCACAGGAAAAGCGAAACCGAGAA
>CAZHSA010000312.1:2708-4735 GCA_964535135.1 uncultured Kordia sp. | reverse complement strand
GTACTCTAGTGCTAAAAATTGTTCTGCTTATAATCTTACTTTTATGTTCAGCTTTAATTTCGGGTGCCGAAGTAGCCTTTTTTGGGCTTTCAGCAACCGATGTTCATGATATTGATGAAGAAAAAACAGCTCGAGGAGCTATAGTTGTAAAACTTTTAGAAAAACCAAAAAAACTTCTGGCTACAATACTAATTGCTAATAACGCAATCAATATTGCTATTGTATTACTGTTCACAGCTTTGGGTGATGTTTTTTTTGCAGATATAAATTATAAATTACTCGATATTCTATCTGTTCGCTTTCTATTAGAAGTGGTTGTGGCTACTTTTTTAATATTAATGTTTGGGGAAATTTTGCCAAAAGTATACGCCAACAGAAACCAGAAAAGTTTTTCTTTAACGATGTCTTTTCCTTTGAAAGTATTAGACTTTCTATTTACGCCTTTAAGTTCTCCTATGCGTTCTGCAACCATATTTATGTACAATAAATTAGGTAAGCAAAAATCTAATTTAAGTGTAGATCACCTTTCCCAGGCTTTAGAGCTTACTTCTGAAGGAGATACAACTAAAGAAGAGCAGAAAATATTGGAAGGAATCGTTTCGTTTGGAAATACCGATAGCAATCAAGTCATGCAACCTCGAATGGACGTTTTTGCGTTGAAAGAAGGCATGCCGTTTGAAGCTGTTTTGAGCGAAATTACCAAAAATGGCTACTCGCGAATTCCAGTGTATAAAGATAGCTTGGATGAAATTTCGGGAATTTTATATGTAAAAGATCTCATTCCATATATTGACACTAAAGATTTTGAATGGGAGAAGATTTTGCGTGCGGCGTATTTTGTGCCTGAAAACAAAAAGTTAGACGATTTACTGCGCGAATTTCAAGAAAAGAAAATTCACTTAGCCATTGTGGTAGATGAATACGGAGGAACTTCAGGGTTGGTGTCGTTGGAAGATGTGATTGAAGAAATTGTTGGTGATATTAGTGACGAATTTGATGACGAAGATGTGCATTACTCCAAAATTGACGATAAAAATTATGTTTTTGAGGGAAAAACAAACTTGAAAGATTTCTATAAGATTATTGGATTGCAAGATAATTCGGAGTTTGAATCACATAAAGGCGAATCGGAAACGATTGCAGGTTTTGTGTTGGAAATTTTTAGAGGTTTCCCTAAGGTGAAAGATAAAATAAACTTTGGTTCGTATACGTTTACTGTAGAAGTAATTGATAGCAAACGATTGAAACAAGTAAAAGTAACACTGAAAGAATGAAACTTATAAAATATACACTTCCCTTTTTACTCCTAAGCATTCTGTTTGGTTCTTGTGAAGGTGAAGTATTGCCAAAACCGCAAGCTTTTTTACGATTGGAATATCCTACGCCAAACTATGCCAAAGTGCAATCGGATTGTCCGTATGCGTTTGAAAAGAATGAATTGGCTATCATTGATCCAAAACAAAATTGTTGGATGAATTTAGACTATCCTGCACTCAATGGAACTTTGCATTTGTCATACGTGCCAATAACAGACAATTTGGAAAAACTCTTAGAAGATGTTCAAAAACTGACCTACGAACATGCCGTAAAAGCAGATGCTATTGATCCAACTGTGTACGAAAATAAGGAACAAGGTGTATATGGAATGGTGTATGAAGTTTCAGGAAATGCAGCTTCACAAGCGCAATTTTACGTAACGGATAGCATCAATCATTTCCTAACAGGTTCGTTATACTTTAATGCGATACCTAACTACGACTCTATTTATCCAGCGGTGAATTATATTAAAAAAGACATTCGGAAGTTGGTGGAGTCTTTGGAATGGATTCATTAGACTTGCTTCGCTTTTAGACACGGCTTCGCCTGTTAGAAATTAGACTCGCTTCGCTTTTAGATGCTAGACAGTTTCAAACAATATTCTAATTTTTGTTTGAAGTGCATTGCTACATTATCAAATTTTCAAATTGTTACGTTGTTAAACGCGCTTCGCTTTTAGATGCTAGACAGTTTCAAACAATATTCTAATT
>CAZHSA010000312.1:0-2608 GCA_964535135.1 uncultured Kordia sp. | reverse complement strand
TTAAACGCGCTTCGCTTTTAGATGCTAGACAGTTTCAAACAATATTCTAATTTTTGTTTGAAGTGCATTGTTACATTAAAAATCCCCAATCATAACAATTGAGGATTTTAATAAAGAATCTATCAAATTTTATTTGAACGCATATTGCACTCCAAACGTCAAAGTTTCTTGGTTGCGCAATTGAATTCCGTTCATATTTTGGAAGATTGGTAACGCTGCTTCAAAGCCAAAACGCAAGTTTTTCAACGAACCTCTAAAGGCATATAAATTGAATCCAAGTCCTGCGTTTGCATAGGTCATTCCTGAGTTTTGTGTATCTGCTGTAATTACCATCATTGGATTTAGTACAGGATTTGCACCTTCAATTCTGTCAACAGCGCCAAGTTCTACTCTTCCAGAAAAACTTAACCATTCAGTAGCTGAAAATGCTGCCCAATTGTTCAAACTGTACTTATTTCCCAAACGATAATCGTTGTCATTCTTCCCAAAACGAAGTGTGGTACGTGCTTGTGTTCCAAACGAAAATTTGTCCCATTGTTTTAAATATGTCAATGCCAATTCGCCATCAAAGGTTCCGCTTCCAACTTGCATTGGATATGGCAAAATAACTTCGTTTGGTGCAGACGCTGGTGTCATATCTTCCGCATCAATGCTTCCTGTCGGAATAGAAACTCCAATTTGTGCATGCAATTGTTGTCTGTCTTTGTTAAAGAATTTATACAATGCGGCCACTTTGGTATCTCCAAACTCAGAAACTTCTGTGGTAAATGTTCCGCCCATACGCGTTACATGATCCATTTCGCTAGTTACATAATTAGCCATCACCATTAAGGTAACTTTGTCGCTAGGCGCATACATCGCACCGAACATGTGCATTTCCATCGGCATGTTTGTTGGCGTAACCATGTATTGTGATAAAGCATCGGTAAATGATGTGTTTTCGCTGCCGCGATTTAGGTCTTCCATGTTCATATACATATACCGATAACTGAACATAATTTCTCCTTTTCCATGTGTGTGATCGCCCATTATGGAGATTGGTGCGTGTCCGTCAGGTCTGCTTCCTGTCCATTGGGTGGTTGTGTCTTCTGTTTCTTGCGCGTACGCGATTGTAGCTATCAATAATATGATTGCTGATAGTATATTTTTCATCTGTATTTTTTAATTAATTCTAGCTATTGCACATAAGATTGTTATAGTAAAATGTGCAACGAATTGTTGTTGATTTTAGTTTGTAAAAAGTATGTTGTGCTTCACATTTATAATTTAATTGGTATTAGCCTCTGACACATAAGGAATCATCAATAGATTTAGATTGCCAAGTGAAAGTATATTGTACATAAAGTACTTCTCGATATAAAATTCTTGCAGAATTTCACTCGAAGTGACGTGTACATTTCCAAAATTATAAATGTTACGAAATCAAGGTTGGTGGATGAAAAACTGAATTTAGATAGGTAAATGCGTAGTTATTAGTGTATCTAAAGTTTGCTTGCGCAACTATTTTTGCAGAAGTTGTAGTTTGAAACGAAAGAAACGCTATAATTCCGATAGGATATTCTTCCATGGCAATGGCAGGGAGATTTTTTTCCTTTTCTTCTGTCACTTTCTTTAGCTGTTCGGATAAGTAACATTTTCCGTTACATTCCAATTCTGGTTTGTCTTTATTGATACACAAAAATTCAGCAATATAATCTTGATTGATTAAGTAGTTTGCTAATGGCATTACAGGACGTAACATGGCAGTTACGTAGAGTAATATAAAGATATGTGCCCAAATAGATTTCACGCGTAAATATATTGCTGTAAAGGTACTTCAGGGCATTTTTATATTCAAACAAAAGCATAAAAAAAAGTCGCCAAATTGACGACTTTTTCTAAGTGTATTATTTTTAAATGATTATGCTTTTTTTGTGCAGCATGCTTTTTTACAATCTTTAGCGCATGCCATTTTTTTAGCTTCTTTTTTTGAGCAACAATCTTTATTGCAATCAGCTTTACAGTCTTTTTTTGCAGCGTCTTTTGTAGAGAAAGATTCCACGTTTTTCATGTCAGACACTTTGTATTCGCCAGGGACTTTGGCAACAGTGCTTGTAAGTGCATCAAAATCAACTGTAGCTTCGTTGTATTCAACCATCGCTAATTTCTGTTCAAAGTCTACCTTTGCAGATTTTACACCTTCCATAGCCGCTAATTTGCCTTCAATGCGTTTTGCGCAACCAATGGAACAGGTCATTCCGTCAATTTTAAATTCGGCTTTGTTATAATTTGCCGCAAGATCTTCTTTGCTAGTTTCTTTTTTTACAGTAGTACTTTCTGTATCAACCGTAATTATTTTGGGTGTATTGCTGTCTTTACAGCTTACAATAGCCAATGCCATTGCACAAATAAATAGTATTTTTTTCATCCTTGTTTTATTTAATAACTGAATATACTTCAGTATAATTTTTGCTTATATGCGCATTACAAAATTAAGAAAATATGAATGAATTATTCGAAATAATTGTTAGACTTTTGTGTGATCTTACGAAATATACTTATGGATCACGCAAAATTAAAGTGGATTTACCTTGCCTTATTGTCTTTGATTTGGGGAAGTTCTTTTATT
>CAZHSA010000311.1:1870-4739 GCA_964535135.1 uncultured Kordia sp. | reverse complement strand
TATTCATGTAAATGTACACAAATCTCTCAAAGTTTATATAGCTATTTTGTTGAAAATAATCTGATTTATGACCTTAATCGACGATAAAGTTAAAAGGAACCATGATTGGAGTGCTTTTGGGCATTCCATCTATAATGGTAGGTTTCAAGTCTTGAGTTAAAAGTAGTATACGTTTGAAACTTTCCTTGATTTGTTGGTTTGGAGCGACTACACGCACTTTTTCAATAGCACCATTTTTGGCGACTCTAAAATGAATTTCAATCCTGATGGCGCCTTTCAAGTTTAAATCTCTTACCAAATCAGAGGTAAAATGTTTGCTAAAATGAGCCGCCATTTTTTTATTAAAACAGCGCCTTTGTTCTTGAAGCTGCGTTAGACCTTCACAACCTGGGAATAGCACATATGAATCAGGTTTACTAAAAGGTACTAAATCAGGAATATAATCATACAATGGCTCTAATGTCTTTTTTTGTCGATCTATCCGAAAATAAATAACCTCTCTAAATTTGGGTGAAGTATTGCTTTTTGCGGGTTTTTCTATGGCGAAATTGAGTTTGGGAATTTTACGAAATACGTCAAACCTTAAAGGAGTATTTTCATCTTCATAAAAACGAATGTAAGAAGCGAATGGACTTAGTTTTCCTGTTTGTTGAAACGCGAGTAAAACATAAGCAAAAATCACGTCTTTTTTAGAATGACGCATTAGAACTTCCACATCTAAAGTATTGAAAGTTTGTAAGAGTGCTTCGTGAATTTTCTTTTTGGTGCAAGTCTTATCAGAAACATCTTGGCAACCAACGACGGTTACTGTGGTGTGAACAGATTGAGAAAAGCAAGTGCAAATTGCTAGCATAAAGCCTAATGTTAGGCAACTCTTTTTAAAATTGAACAAAATCATAGCTTGTAAATTACAAATCTTTATTGTAATTCAATGATCATTCAATTAAAAAATTTAGCAATTAATTATTGAATTCTAAACACAATAGGCAACGTGTATCGGATGCTTACAGGTGTGTTTTCTATTTCCCCAGGTTTCATTTTAGGAAGCAATTTTACAACTCTTTCTGCTTCTGCACTAAGTCTTGGGTGTGGCGCTCTGGTTTTTACAATTTCGATCGCTCCTTCTTTATTTACCTTAAAAACTATAAAAATTCGTTGAATTCCTGTCAAATCGAGTTTTGTTGCCATTTCAGTATCAAAGGTTTCTGCAACATGTTTCACTACATTGTCAGACATGCATTTTTGTAACTCCTCATTCGTTGTTTTCGATTCACATCCTGGATATACAATGTATGTTTCAGGGCCGCTAAATGGAATTCTTTCTGGTTCGTAGTTTGGTAAAGGAATCAGCTTTTTGTTTTTTCGATCAATTTTTAAGTACAAATAACCAGTAAGACCTCTGAAAGGCTTTGATTTTGCATGTGGTTTTAGTCGTAAATCTTCTAGCGAAAAACTAAGATCAATTTCGAAATGATTCAGTTCACTTTCGTGAAATTTCATTGAAGATTCTTCTACTATTAATTGTCCTTCTTTATCATAGGAAACAATCGTATTCATGAAAATAATATCTTTTTCCGTCTTTTTGATGACATTTTCAGTGTCTGATTGTGACAATGCTTCAAATGCCATCTCTATAAACTTAGCATCGGTGCATTCGTAACGATTTTCATAATCGTCACAACCTTCAGCATACGCAGAAGGTGGAGGTGGAGGCGGCATCAAGCTTTGTTGTGCCAAGCATAAAAATAGAGAGAAAAAAGATACTAATGTGGTATATAATTTTTTCATCGTTGTTATATTTTAAATTTGATAATGTGTGTTGTGAATAATTGTTTTGGTTTGCCATTCAACATTGCAGGTTTCACTTTTGGAATCATTTGTAAAATACGTTTAATATCTTCTGTAACAAAAGAATTTTCATGAACAACCCAGGTTTTTTTTAGAGTTCCATTTTCATCGTATAGCAGTTCAACTTTAACTTGAATGATACTTGGCGCTCCAGCTTCTTTGGCGGCGGTAATATTGAAATTTTGCGCAATAAGTTTTTGAATTTCTTGTCGAAAGCATTTTTTATTGGCTTCATAGGTAGTGAAACCGTTGCAGTTTGGATGTATTAGAAACTGGTCATGTTTATCTTTCATTCGTTTTTCACTATCAAAATCATATAAAGGAAGTAGTGCATTATTTTTACGATCAACCAAAAGTCGTAATTTATGACTCTTTGCATACTTTTCACCTTTATATACATACGCTGCTGATGCTATAGTGAACGGAAGTCTGTCAACGGTAGCGTTTACAGGAATTTTAATACGCCCTTTGATATAATCATAAAATTTTAATGAGGTTTTGTGTAGGTATAAATTTCGTTTAGAAGTAAATCGCAATTTCGTAGTTACCATAAGCGTATCATCTTCAGTTGCATTAATAATTTCCTTAATATTTTCGGAAGTCATTTTTTTAATAGCTGCATTGTATACTTTTTCATTTGTACATCGTATAACATCACGCGCGTCATCACAACCTTTTGCAATAACTTCAGGAGCTGGAGGTTTTGGCATGGTGTATTTTTGCTTTACAATTACGTCGTCTTGTCCATAACTGAAAGGCGCTAAAAGTAAAACTATGATAGTACAGTATATTTTTTTCATCATTAGCGAAGTTTATTTATAAAATCATACTTAGTTTGTTACCTATTGTTAAGGTGTCTGTACTATCTTTTTTTTCTGAAGAGTAGCCAAATCAAAAGTTAGTAATACAATACAGACAAAAAAATATTTTCATGACTATATTATAAAACTGTAAATATAATCGGAATTGTACATCGTATAGAAATAGGTTTTCCGTCTGAGGTTGCAGGTTTTACTTTTGG
>CAZHSA010000311.1:0-1770 GCA_964535135.1 uncultured Kordia sp. | reverse complement strand
TTTTTTTTCATGATATGGTTTTAGTGTGATGTTGTACTAAAAGTTAAATCGCTACAGCACCTTTAATTCGCGGATGATGTTGATAATTTACCAATTCAAAATCTTCAAAAGTAAAGTCGAAAATACTCTTTACATTCGGATTGATTTTCATAGTAGGAAGTGGATACGGTTCACGCGTAAGTTGTAATTGTACTTGCTCAAAATGATTGCTGTAAATATGCGCATCACCAAACGTGTGAATAAAATCTCCATACTCAAATCCGCAAACTTGCGCCATCATCATCGTTAACAACGCGTATGAAGCAATATTGAATGGAACGCCCAAAAATACATCCGCACTTCGTTGATATAGCTGACACGATAATTTTCCATCGGCTACATAGAACTGAAAAAACGCATGACATGGCGGCAACGCAGCTTTTCCATTGGCTACATTCTCACTAAACGAAACTTTTGTATTTGGCAGCACACTTGGATTCCATGCAGAAATCATCATACGTCTGCTGTTAGGATTGCTTTTTAAAGTTTCAATCACTTGTGCCAATTGGTCAATACTTTCGCTATTCCAATTGCGCCATTGATGTCCATACACAGGTCCTAAATCACCGTTTTCATCGGCCCATTCATTCCAAATACGTACACCATTTTCTTGTAAATATTTTACATTGGTATCACCTTTAATAAACCATAACAATTCATGAATAATGGATTTTAAATGTAGTTTTTTTGTTGTCACCATCGGAAAACCTTCATTGAGATCAAAACGCATTTGGTAGCCAAATACACTTTTCGTTCCAGTTCCTGTACGATCTCCTTTTTCATTTCCCTGTGCTAATACATGTTTTACAAGATCTAAATATTGTCTCATGGTGTTTTCTTTTTTATAATGATGCGATACAATTTTTGCAGTCCATAAAAATAAAAAAAACGCTTTGATTTTGAACCAAAGCGTTTGTATTTTATCAATAGGTTATTAACTATATTTAGCCAATAATCATTCCTGCGATGGTTGCTGATATTAAGGAAGCAATCGTTCCTCCAATTAAGGCTTTTATTCCAAATTCGGACAGTGTTTTTCGTTGTCCTGGTGCGAGTGAGCCAATGCCTCCAATTTGAATTCCGATGGAAGCAAAGTTGGCAAAACCACACAACATATAGGTTGCCATAATAATGGATTTGTTATACACTAAATGTCCTGCATTTTCAGGATTTATCATTCCAGAGAGTTGAATGTATCCAATAAATTCACTTGCGGCTAATTTGACACCTAATAATTGTCCCATTTGCATCATATCTTCATACGCAATACCAATCAACCACATTAAGGGCGCAAAAACAGTTCCTAAGATAGCTTCTAGTGAAAATCGCGTGTATGACGTATGTTCTGCCATCCAACTATTGAGTGACGTAATATCACCAACCCAACCTAAAATTCCATTAAGCATGGCAATAAAAGCTACAAAAACCAACAACATTGCACCAACGTTTACCGCTAGTTTTAAACCTTCAGTTGTTCCGTTGGAAATTGCGTCTAAGATGTTAGAACCAATTTTTTCTTGAGAAACTTCTACATCGTTATTAATCTTTTCGGTTTGTGGATATAATATTTTAGAAATTACAATCGCGCCAGGTGCTGCCATAACGGAAGCTGCTAGTAAGTGTTTCGCATAAAAAAGTCGTTGTACAGGATCGTCTCCACCTAAAAAGCCAATATATGCAGCTAATACTGCACCAGCAACAGTAGCCATTCCTCCAACCATAACGAGTAGG
>CAZHSA010000310.1:0-4748 GCA_964535135.1 uncultured Kordia sp. | reverse complement strand
GGACAAGCCATTTCGCCAGATTCTTATGCAAAAGTGTATTGGGATAAAAAATCGAATAACATTTACTTAGATTTACAAGGATTGCCAGATCCGCCAGCTGGGAAAGTATATCAAGTTTGGTCTTTAAAATTGAATCCGTTAACGCCAACGAGTTTAGGAGTTATTGACAACTTTACGACTGATAATGACAAAGTGTTTGATTTAGAAAACGCAAACGAATCCGAAGCTTTTGGAATTACGCTTGAGCCTGCAGGCGGAAGCGAATCGCCAACTTTAGAACAATTGTATACGTTAGGTGTTGTGGCTTCGAATCCATAGAATATAGTACCCATTTTTTCTCTACAGCTTAAACTGAAGCTACTAGTATCACTTTTTACGTTTTAAAATTACTCTTTAGTGGTACACTTTTTGGTGACGTTTATTTGTAACTTTCGTTTGAAGTTAAAACCAAAACCACCAATCTTCATAAGATGATAAAAACAAAATTTTTAGGTGTGCAGTTGTTATTGATGCTGTTCTTTGCTGCGTGTGAGCAATCGAAAGTTGAAGATATATTTTGTACAAATGAAAAAAGATTAGTTTCACTTCCAGATACACTCCCAAAAATTACGTTAGATTATCAACTTGAAGCAAAACTATTGATCAGTTCTGTGGAGAAACAACTCGGAATAAACGTATGCGACAAACCTGCCAATTTTGGAGTAATTTTGGCGAATAACGATATTGTACTTGTGCAATTACACAAACTATTCTGTGATAACGGAATTATTAGTTGTTATATAAGACGTGACGAAGCACAGATTTTGTTGAACGCTGAAGGTACATTACTTATAGAACATGAACTTGTCGCGATTGATTCCGTAAAGTATTGGTTAGAAGATAACTTGTGGAATCGCAATAAAATAAATTATAAAAAAACATCTCTAAGTTGGGATAAGGAAACACCAAAAGATAGCATTGAAAAAACGTTTTCCAATATCAAAGAAGGATATCTGTTAAGTTATCGCAAACAAGCGAAAACATGTTTTAAGAAAACTATTTGCGATGTCTCAACCGATCAATTAGACAGTTTACAAAAACAACTTCCTATTGAAATACGATTAGAATTGAATAAATTCCCAATTCCACCGCCACCGCCAATTCAAATAGAAGTAACTAATTCAATATAAAAAAGACACTTCCTCACAAAGTGCCTTTTTCAATAAAAACCAATCGCCTAACAAAAGTTAGTTTTTTAATAAGTTATCAATTACTTATAATCGTTGTATTTTTTGTGTCATAACAGGACCTAATTCAAAACTGCTTTCTAATAATTCGTTCTTTAGGTTTTTAATTTTTGCTGTTTGTCCGTTTGCTTTTAAAATTGCTGCCACATGATACATTGCCACAGGTTCAAACGTTTTGTCAATTACGTGTTGTTCTGCAATGTGTAAGGCTTCTGCCGAATTTCCTTGTAAATGATACGTCCAAGCTAATAAATCGTAGGCTTGCGCTGTGGGACGAAGTTTGACTTCTTCTTTGGCTAATTCCAATGCTTTTTGAGTATTATTTAATTCCTCCGACAGCATCGAAATTGCGTAGGCATTATACATCACGCCATACTTTTCATCGTCAATCGTATTCATGAACGATTGAATATTTTTTTCTTTTTCAACATTTTCTCCCATATATTCTGCAATCTCTGCTTTCAGCAAGTAGTAATCAGGTGATTTGTGCTGCGTCATGATTGTATTCAAAATTCGCAACGCTTCTTGTGGATTCTTCTCATACGAGAACACAATCCAAGCAATTCCTTTTTTTGCGTATGCATCATTTGGATCTAATTCTAAGGCTTTCAAATAATGATGGTATGCATCTTTGATTCTTCCGGCATGACCGTAAAAATCTGCCAAATTCGTGTACGACCATTGTTTTAAAAATTTATTATTCGCGTCTTCTGCTTTCAATTTGGCTTTTTCCATCATTTTAATGGCTGCCATGAGTTTCCCTTCATGATCGTACCATTTCGAAAGTCTAATCATGGCGTTAAAGCTGTTTTCATTCTTAAAAATGTTGAGGTATTCCTCAGCTTCTGATGTGTTTCCAAGTTCTAAATGCACATCAAACAACATCTTTTGTGTAGCTTGCAAATTTTCACCCAACACTGCTGCTTTCTTCAATAAAGTCAATGCTTCCTGAAAACGGTGTTGCGAAATATAATTTCGAGCCAAACTACGAATGTGGCTGGCGTTTTGATACTTTGTCCGCTCATTCAAAAGTTCCAAGTGCAAACCCGCTTCTACTAAATGAGAAATAAAACCAGTTGCCTTGAATAACTGAGAATGTGCATTCGCAACTTTTGCATGATACGGATATTGATTTGGGGATTTTTCTAATTTATCTGTCCAAAAAGCATGCACTTTAGTCGCTGTTTGTTCCGTTGTATTTTCGGCAACTTCTAAATAGGAATTATACGATTTGGCATTGGTAATTTTTTGTGTTGGCTCAGAAGTACAGCTCATAAGCAGCAAACTGATTCCAAGAATTTGATAGACGATAGTATTTTTCATTGGTTTATATTTTAGTTAAAAAATTCGAACTAATTCTGTTGAAAACGGAATCTCATCCAATCTTTATATTTTTAAAAAAAGAGAGCATCTAGCGTGATCGTTCAACTAAAAAACGCGTTAAATTGCATGGGCTAAATGCTCTCATAGCAAATCAGATAATTAACTTACCAAGGTGAGGCTAAGTATGGAAAGGAGGACAAAAAAGGTTTGTCGTTAGCGTCCACATGATCATCAGAAAGATTTGGGTTTTCTGTGAAGTCTTCGCCACCAAAAATCAATAATAATTCTACGGTAATGACATCATCTGCTAAATTGCGTCCTGTTAACACATTCGTTCCGTCAAAAAATGTCGTTGTTCCATCTAAAGAAACATTCAACACATCAGTCGCTAACAAACCTGTAAAGGCTGCGGCATCTTGTCCCAATGCATTTTGATCACCAGGATTTGCAAAAGCTGGACTCAACGCAGTTAAATTGGTTTGAAACATGCCTTGAAAAGCTGCATTTTGTTGTGAAGGAATCGTGGTATTAAACATGTCTTTACTTGCCGATCCTACAAAAACAGTATTCACTGCCGGTCTTCCCATCTGGTCTTGCTGCGCGAATGTTCCTGAGAAATCGGGTGTGCTGTCAATTACGATAGTATTGTCGTCAGAAGAACAACTCGTCAGCATCAAAGCGCTTAAAAGTGCCATTCCGAAAATAGATTGTATAGTTTTCATTATAGTATTTTTTATGTGTGAATGATTGATTATTTATTGTTTTCCTTTGGCTTCTGCCCAAACATTGATCGTTCCTGTTCCGCCAAGTTGCGATTTTGGAACTTCTACTACGATTGATAGTACGTTACTTCCTGCAAACGTATCGGTTCCTGGATCGTTAAAACTTGTAGCATTTCCTGCGATGATTTCGCCGTATTGCGCAAAATCCATAAAAAACGGATCATCTCTTGGGCCTGCAAAAAACTGCATTCCGTTGTTGGTAGCAATAATTGGATTGGCTCCGTAATTTGTAATTTCTACAATTGATTCTGTTCCCGAAGTTTCAATAACGCTGTTCAAACCTGTAGCACTTGGCGTTACGGGACCAAAAAAGTACATGCTGTCACCACGCGGAATGGCTTGAATCACTAAATCTTCCACATTATCACCAGAAGTGTCAATATTAATTTCAATTAATGTGTTTTCGTCAAAAGTTGCATTTCCTGTTGCTGCTGGACTCAATAATCCTTGTGTATTTACCACAAATGCGATGGAATTGCTGTCTTCTCCTTGAAAGGCGTAGAAATCAGTAATGTCTGCGGATGTTCCTTGTACAGCAGGCGCTTCAATATGATCGGCTGCAATCAAAAAGAAACTTCCCACCACAACAATACTTATTCCTAAAATGGCTGTTACTCGTTTCATAATTTTTAAGTTTAATTAGATTTTTATTGTATTACGGTTTTATATACGAGAACAAATGCTGTACGGTTTTTGAAAAATGAAAAAAAGTTCAAGGTTTTATAGGTTTTTGATTTTAAGTAATTGAAAATGTGTATTTTAATTGATTTAAAAAGTTTTGTTTTTTTGCTTTTAAAAGTGATTTTTTAGCTTTCGCGAATTGTTATTGAGTGAAAATTTAATTTTTATATTATTCAATCTTTTCATCTTTCAATCTCAAAATATACGTGCGAATGCTACGACATTTATGTATATTTGTCTTCTAGCAAATAACCAACACATTATTAATATGTCAGACGATAAGAAAGTAATCTTTTCCATGAATAGGGTTTCTAAAACCTATCAAAGTACCAACAAACAAGTTTTAAAAGATATATACCTCAGTTTTTTCTACGGAGCTAAAATCGGGATTCTCGGTTTGAACGGTTCAGGTAAGTCTACCTTACTCAAAATCATTGCAGGCGTAGAGAAAAACTATCAAGGTGACGTTACGTTTTCGCCAGGGTATAAAGTAGGATATCTAGAACAAGAACCACAATTAGACGAAACTAAAACGGTGATGGAAGTGGTGAAAGAAGGTGTGGCAGAAACGGTTGCTATCTTAGATGAATACAACAAAATCAACGATATGTTTGGTTTGGAAGAAGTATATTCGGATGCAGACAAAATGGACAAGTTGATGGCACAACAAGCCGATTTACAAGATAAAATTGACGCTTCTAACGCTTGGGAATTAGACACCAAACTAGAAATTGCC
>CAZHSA010000309.1:0-4752 GCA_964535135.1 uncultured Kordia sp. | reverse complement strand
TGGTGCCGATGAATGAAACGAAGTCCGTTTGTTCGTTGGAAAAGAAATCTACTCCGTATACGAAGCGAACCCAATGCGATAAGATTCGTGTGTTGAACTAATTGAATCCTAGAAATTTATTTATTTAATATGTCGTGTGTTTTAAGTTATCCTTGGGGTGATTTAGAAAATCGGCATGATGCAGCGTTGGGGTTAAGCGGGGTTATTACTAAAATACTATTTTACATACGCGAGCTTTAGAAATTATCCTGAGGATGATTTAGAAAGTCGGCGGGATGCAGCGTTGGGGTTAAGCGAAGTGATAGGGGTTCCTAAATAGTCTATTTTACATAATATAAATTATAGAACATTTTTGTTCTATAATCCGTCGTTATATCAAATAGCGATAAGTTATAAGTAATTTCTTTGCGTTCCTAGCCTTTTCCAGGTTACGTTCATAGTCCATGAGATGCTTACAACTCTCAGAATAAAATTCCGGTTGTATATAAAATATGGCCGCATTTCTTGCCTATTGTTTAACCATCTCAAAGTTTCAGGATTCTTAGGCTAAAAATGATTGTGCCTGTAAAATAACACTTACCCATCTATATCTGCCGTTTAGCTTGATTTAGTTGTCTGCCCTTCAAAATAAAAAGAGCTTGCTGAAAACCAATTAAATCATGAAAGTTCGAATACTATTCTTACTCTTCCTGCTTGATGTGTTTTTTGCTTTTGGACAACACACCATTTCTGGAAAAATCATTGATATTACTCAAAAACCCATTGAGTTTGCCACCATTTCGGTATGCCCAATTTCTGATACATTAAAGATAAAATACATTATTACGGATGAAAAAGGCATGTTTCATATTTCAGAATTGGAAAAAGACAATTACAATCTGGTGGTGCAAATGTTGGGTTTTCAAGATGTTGAAAAACGACTGTATATTGATAAAAAAGTAATTTTAGGTGAAATCACTTTACAAGAAGATATACAAAAGCTTGATGAGGTTGAAATAACTGCAACAACATCCATTCTTGAAAATAGATTGGGCAAAAAAATACTCCGTATTGGGCAAGACCTTACAACTACGGGAAGTTCAGCTTTGGAAGCCATGGAACGTATTCCATCTGTTACTACTACGAGACAGGGCGGTTTGCAAATTAGAGGTAGTAGCAATATCATCATCTACATCAATGGTAAAGAAACCACACGTGATGCTAGTACCTTGCAGTACATACCTGCCGAAGTACTCGAAAAAATCGAAGTTATCACCAACCCATCTGCCAAATATGATGCTGAGGGAGTAGCGGGAATTGTGAATATTATATATAAGCGAAATAAAAAGAAACCCATAAAAATTGATGCAATTGGTACTATCACCATACCCTTGCGATTGCGAGGTGGTGTAAGTGCAAGTTATAACAGAAATCTCTTTTCTTTTTTCTTCAACGGGTCGCTGGGATATAACGAGTACAAGACCGTAGATGTAACCCAGCGCACAAACGAAAATGGTGTGCTACGCAGTTATGAAAATGGCTTAACGTACAATGCCATTGGCAAACGCAGGGTTCTTGAGGGAGGCGTAAGTTATCAACCAGATTCAACACTTTCAGTTGATTTTGAATTAAATTACGACCGTTGGAATGATGATTCATCGGTTTCCCAAGAAAACACCTTTGTTTTTGAAGACCCTGGTGAAAATGTCAGCTTAAGTATCTTCAATAGAAGAAAAGAACTTGAAGACGAGGTAACCCTTTCTCTTTCACTCACTAAAGATTTTGAAAAAAAGAAGAAACTCCAACTCTTCTTAATAGCAAGCGGAGAAGATGAAGACAATTCCAGTCGCTTTGACGACTTGCAAATACCACCTCAATTACCAGATGGAGACCAACTTTTTCTAAAATCTACAGACGAGACCGAAAGTCAACGCCTGTATCAGATAAAGTTAGATTATGAAACACCTTTCTTTGGTTTTGGTAAGTTGGAAACTGGAATTAAAGTAGATAACATTCGATATGAAATATTTCAAAATGTGGTCTTTCAGGATAACGGGAATGTGCTTCCAGACAATAAGTTCAGCATAAAACAAGAAAAATATGCGTTGTACGCCATTCATAAAAAATCGTTCGAGAAATTTGAATACGGTGTTGGCGCCCGAATAGAGCATTTTTTGGGAAATGGCTTTCAGCAATCTAACCAAGAGCGTTTTAAACAAGAGAATACAGGCATATTTCCTTCAGTGCAACTTCAGTATAACATAAAGGAAAGAAAGCAAACCTTGGGTTTTACGTATTCAAGAAAAATTAATCGCCCTGGTTTTTTTGATATCAATCCGTATGTTTCTTTTAATGACCCACTTAATCTAAGCACAGGGAATCCAGATTTGGACCCCGAGTTTGCAAGTATTCTTGAGTTGACTTACCACCTTCAATTGGGCACTACTTCGCTTGACATCACAGGGTTTTATAGACAGACAGATGATATTATAAATCGTGTCATCCAACAGTTGGGAAACAATCAAACCCTAGAGACTCTTGCCAATTTTGACAAACGTATGAACCAAGGTATTGAAGGTCAAGTAGAATACAACCCAAAAGGAATTTTTAAAACGTTTGCAACCTTCAATCTGTTTCATACTTCTTTTAATGATGACGAAAATAATGTGGCCTTTAACAATACAACTACGTGGCGATTGCGGTTCAGCCAAGAATTGAGATTTAAAAATAACTGGATTGCCACCTTTTCAGAAAACGTGAGAGGACCGCGATTTGGGGCGCAGAGCAAAACAGAAGCACAAACCTATATGGATGTTGGTCTGGCTAAAAAATTTAAAAATGGAAAGGGTAATATTTCGCTAAATTTTAGGGATATTTTTAATAGTCGAAATTACAATACAGTGATACAAGGAGAAGGCTTTAGGATAGAAAATCACTACAAATGGCAAACAAGAACATTCTCCTTAGGCCTGAAATATACTATATTAGAGTAATTGCAACAGTACAATGAAACAAGAATATTCATATCAAATTTTAGCTCTGGCAATATATGTTTTGTCGCTGTTGTTTACCATACATCATAATGAGATGGAGTTTTCCGGAAGACCATTTCATTATATAGGTTTAGCACTCTATCACTCACTTTTATTTGTATTTGTTAACTATGTTTTAATTCCGAAATTTTTCAGCAAGAAGAAAATGTTTTTTTTTGTTTTGGCATTGTTCCTTCTCATAGGTGCTTTCGCTTTTGTTGAAGAAACCGTGATCGAACAACTCCTATTTCCTTCGAGAGCATTAGACGACTTTGATGTCTTTGATATTTATTTCTTTATAGGTGAAGTTGGAATTCCGTTATTGGTTTTTATGGTTATCAAGCTTCATTTTAAAGCCATAGCGGGTCAAAAAAGAATGGCGGCGATTGAAAAAGAAAGCTTGAAAAGTGAGTTGAAATTTTTACGTTCTCAAATACAACCACATGTATTGTTTAATAGCCTAAACAATTTATATGAATATACCTTATCAAAATCCGATAAGGCTCCTGAACTTGTACTCCAACTCTCCAAAGTGCTACGCTATGTACTTTACGAAACCGACAAAGAACGAATTCCATTAAAAAACGAATTGAATTTTATAAGAGAATATGTTTCCCTACAAGAAACACAATTAGAGACCAGAGGAAATGTAGGTCTAAAAATGGAATGGAAAAATCCAACAGATAATTTAAAAATTGCACCGTTTGTGATGATTCCGTTTATAGAAAATGCATTTAAACATAGTCTGGATAGTAAGGAAGAGGGCATTGAGATTGACATTGAGCTTAATATTGAAGAAACAAATTTGGACTTAAACGTCTCTAACAACTATCAGTATTTCGCTAAAACTGAAAAAAAATTAATCGAATCTGGCATTGGACTAAAAAATGTAAAAAAACGATTAGAATTAGTATATCCCAATGCTCATAATCTGCTAATAGAAGACGATGGTTCTACGTATACTATTCATCTACATTTAAGTTTAGAAAAATGAATACTATAAAATGTGTAATTATAGAAGACCAACTAGCCGCGCAGCGAGTTTTAGAGGGTTACATTAAAAAAATCCCAAATTTAGAACTCGTTGGCACTTATATATATCCTACCAAGGCTATTTTGTCAATGAAAACCAGCTCGGTCGATATTTTATTTTTAGACATTCAGTTACCCAAAGTTTCGGGTATTGACTTGTTAAAGAGCCTCAAACCTAAACCCAATGTAGTTTTAACGACCGCATTTTCGGAATATGCTGTAGAAAGTTTTGAATTAGATGTAATTGACTATTTACTTAAACCATTTTCATTTGAGCGTTTTTTAAAAGCAGTTTCAAAAGTAAACAAGGTGCTGGATAACAATAAAACAATAGTGGACCGGTCCAATATTTTCATAAAAGAAAAAGGTGTTTTTCAAAAAATATCAGTCGAAGATATTTTGTTTGTGGAGAGCAAAGGAGATTTTTCAGTTATCCGAACAAAAGATAAAGGATTGATTACCAATATTAGCTTAAAAGAAGTTGTGACCACTTTAGGAACTACGTTTTTAAGGTGCCACAAATCGCATGTCGTGAATATCTGTGCCATCGAGAAAATATTAGGTAACCAAATTCAATTGGCAAATCATACCTTACCGATGGGAAGAACCTATAAAGAGCAGGTTCTACGCTGTATTAATTTAATCTGATGTGTATATTATTATGAAAATTGAAGTATACAAAATAGCTAAAAATCATAATTACCATTCC
>CAZHSA010000308.1:0-4764 GCA_964535135.1 uncultured Kordia sp. | reverse complement strand
CCTTCGTCAAAATTTATATCGCGCTTGGAGCGAATTCTGAATGAAAAACTCACAGAAGAAGCATTGGCAAGAAACAATGTAGATTTGGCGTTGGTGGAGCGTTCTAAAATGGACGTTACGATTGGGCAAGAAACATTTTCGGGCGAACGCAGCTCAAAATTCATTAACTATGCAAAACTCGGATTTGGCTTTGCTGCTGGATATTTACTGTTTATGTTCATCATCATTTACGGAAACATGATCATGCGGAGTGTTATTGAAGAAAAGACAAATAGAATTATAGAAATTATCATTTCTTCTGTAAAACCGATTCAACTCTTAATGGGAAAAATCATTGGAACTTCCTTAGCCGGAATCACTCAATTTTTAATGTGGATTATTTTTGGTGGCGTTTTACTCTTAATCATCAGTTTTGTATTCGGATTTGATCTTGCAGGTGCGCAAGCCGCACAACAACAAGAATTTTTAGCACAAGGTGCAGACATCAACTTACAAATTCAAATATCTGAATTGATCAATACGTTACCAATTGTCAACTTATTAGCGGCGTTCTTTATCTTTTTTATTGGAGGATATTTATTGTACAGTTCGCTATATGCAGCCATTGGTGCCGCTGTAGACAACGAAACAGATACACAACAATTTATGATGCCAATTTTAATGCCGTTAGTGTTAGCAGTATATGTTGGCGGATTTACGGTACTAGAAGATCCGCACGGAGTAGTTGCAACGGTATTTTCATACATACCATTTACTTCGCCTGTAGTAATGTTGATGCGAATTCCGTTTGGTGTACCAATTTGGGAACAAATCATCTCTATTATACTTTTATATATTACCTTTACTGGAACCGTTTGGTTTGCATCTAAAATTTACCGTGTAGGAATTTTGATGTATGGAAAAAAACCAAGCTACAAGGAAATATTTAAGTGGTTGAAATACTAATATTATGGGTGAAAATTGGGAATTTTTAGACATTGTTCTATATAAACATGGAGAAATTACCATTACTGTTCAAGTTATTCTAACACTTGTTATAGTATTAATTACTACACATTTTATTCTTAAATTTACTCGAATTGGAGTTTCCAAAAGGCTGGATGAAGACGCTAAAAACCGTTTCAAAACAGTCTTTACATTTTTAAAATATTTTATATTTTCCATTGCCATCATCACATCCCTGGATGCTTCCGGGATTCATATTACGGCATTATTAGCTGCTTCTACTGCTCTATTTGTGGGTATTGGACTTGGGATGCAGAAACTATTTCAGGATATTATTTCTGGAATTTTTATTTTAGTTGATAAAACTGTCATGGTCAATGATGTCCTGGAGATTGATAAAAAGGTTGGAAAAGTTACACAAGTTGGGCTGCGAACGACAAAAGCAATTACGCATGATGAGAAAATTCTTGTCATTCCCAATCACAAGTTTTTAAACGAAATACTGCATAATTGGACACAGAATGATGTGCGAACTAGAGAATCTATCGAAGTAGGAGTTGCCTATGGTACGGATGTTGATCTAGTAAAAGCATTGCTCTTTGGAATCGCAGTACAAGATAAAGCCATTTTAAATGCCCCGAAACCGTCAATCTTTTTTGAAGATTTTGGCGATAGTGCTTTGAAATTCAGGTTACATTTTTATATTGGTGATAGTTTTCATTTGCCAGAAGTGCAAAGTAGATTGCGATACAAAGTATACAACACATTTAATGAAAATAATATAAGCATTCCATTTCCGCAACGCGATGTGCATGTTTATAATTCAAAAAAAGAATAATATGCCTAAAATATTAGTAATAGAAGACGAATCTGCCATCCGTAGAGTATTGGTAAAAATCTTATCTGAAGAAAATGATACGTATGAAGTATCGCAAGCAGAAGATGGATTGGCAGGTATTGAAATGGTAAAGAAAGACGATTACGATTTGGTGCTTTGCGATATTAAAATGCCAAAAATGGACGGCGTAGAAGTGTTAGAAGCCGCCAAAAAGATAAAACCAGAAACACCTTTTGTGATGATTTCTGGACATGGCGATTTGGATACTGCCGTCAATACGATGCGTTTGGGCGCGTTTGATTATATTTCAAAACCTCCAGATTTGAATCGTTTGTTAAATACGGTTCGCAATGCGCTCGACAAAAAGGAATTGGTTGTTGAAAACAAGCGTTTAAAGAAGAAAGTCAGTAAGAACTACGAAATGATTGGACACTCTGACGAAATTCAACAGATTAAAGATATTATTGAAAAAGTAGCACCAACAGATGCGCGTGTATTAATTACTGGACCCAACGGAACAGGAAAAGAATTGGTATCGCATTGGTTGCATCAAAAAAGTGATCGCAGTAAAGGTCCGATGATTGAAGTGAATTGTGCTGCAATTCCAAGTGAATTGATTGAAAGTGAATTGTTTGGACACGTAAAAGGAGCCTTTACCAGTGCTAATAAAGACAGAGCCGGAAAGTTTGAAGCTGCGAATGGTGGAACGATTTTCTTGGATGAAATTGGAGACATGAGTTTATCTGCACAAGCAAAAGTATTGCGTGCATTGCAAGAAAGCAGAGTACAACGTGTTGGAAGTGATAAAGACATTAAAGTAAACGTTCGTGTGATTGCGGCAACGAATAAAAATCTGAAAAAGGAAATTGAAGACGGAAAATTCCGTGAAGATTTATACCACAGATTGGCAGTTATTTTAATCAAAGTTCCTGCATTGAATGATCGTAGAGATGACATTCCGTTATTGATTAATCATTTTGCGGGTAAAATTGCCAATGAGCAAGGAAACGCTCCAAAAAAATTCTCAGACAAAGCGATCAAGCTATTACAAGAATATGATTGGACAGGAAACATCCGAGAACTCCGAAACGTCATTGAACGCTTAATTATTCTTGGTGGAAAAGAAGTCACCGAAGAAGATGTGAAATTGTTTGCAACGAAATAGAATACAAAAAATCAGCTGTAAGAAGCTGATTTTTTTTGATTTGATGATTTGGAAATGTGTCGATTTGAAAATGAAGTTCTCAAGAATCTTTAAAGTATGATTCGTCTTTGCGAGAATTTTAAAAAAATTTGCGGCACTTGTATTTAGAGCAGTCGAAATGATCGCATTCAAAAACTACTGAAATCTACATACATTATCCAAACTAGTATTGAACAGATAAAAACCCTTTGGATGATTTTGACTTTGCGTAAGAAAATTGTAGTTTTAAAAATAACTAAATTCTTAAAATAAATAGGTTTGGTTATTGTAGAAATATACCGAATTCGGTATATACATATGTTAGGCACCATTTGATGAAACACTTAGCTTACATTATAATTTTGATTGCTTTTATTGGCTGTAAATCGGAAAATAAAAAAACTGACTTCGGGCAAAATAAAACAGCGGAAAAGGAAATAAAAAGCCCAATTGTTGGGAAATGGAAAGTAATAAATTCCACCGTTTTACCCTTCGAACATATCTCATATTGCGATAAACTGGAATTAAATTCTGTATTTGAATTCAAAGCTGACCGAACATTAAACGTGTACGAATCAAATGACGGAAAGGTTTGTACGAAAGACCAAACATTTAAAGTTCGTGGAAAAACCCTTGAAATTTTAGAATGGGATATGTTATTTGACTACGAAATTGAATCTCTAAATTCTGACACGCTGAAATTTAAGATAGATAGAACACCAAGTTATTTTTGGACTGAATCCAATCTCAATGACGAAGAAATAAAAAATGAGCTGGAGGAAATAAAACAGAACGGAATTACAATCACACTGATAAAAATAAAAAACGGTGGCTAAAAACGGCTATAGTTCATTACGGCTGAATGATACTCGCGTACCATTCCGTAACGAAACCATAGCCAAAACCGTAATATTTATATTGGATTCCTGCCTGCGCAGGAATGACAAAGATTACGCATTGGACATATCCAAAAGCCAAAGAGCGTGTCTAACAATCTAAAACCGAAGCGTTCTAACAGCGAAGCGTGTCTAATAGGCGAAGCCAATCTAAAAGCGAAGCGTTCTAACAGCCTAAGCGAATCTAATCTAACACCGTAAACTCAATACTTGAATCATTGAAAACTGTATGTGTCTGATTTTGGAAATCTTCTTCCGTGGCTTTGTAAATATTTGGCACAAACGTTTGTGGATTCAAGTCGATGAGTGGAAACCACGTGCTTTGTACTTGAATTTGTACTTTGTGTCCTTTCTTAAACGTGTGGTATACATCTTGCAATTTAATGTTTACTGCCGTCTTTTTGTTTGGCACAAACGGTTCTGGATTTTCAAAACTATTACGGAAACGACCGCGCATCACTTCACTACGCACCATTAAATGATAATTACTCATTGCCAAATGATCTTGCATGCCTTCTTCCTGCTCTTCTGCATCTGACGGATGTACATCTATCACTTTTACAATCCAGTCAGCGTCAGTTCCTGTAGTTGCCACTTTCAATTTTGCCATAATATCGCCCGCTAAGGTGAAATCTTCGGTTAACACTTCTGTTTCAAAGATTAATACATCGGGACGACGTGCTGCAAATCGCTGATCGTCGGTCATGTATTTTCGTGGTGTAAACACCGTTTTAATGTCTTCCGAATATGGAACAGGACGTTTTAAATCGCTCACAAATACTTCTTTGGTATTTCCCTGTCTAGTGGCAGATAATTCTTGATTCGCATTCAAATACATAGCTTGTGTTTGCGCATTTGCTGGTGGCCAACTTTCATAACTGCTCCACGCCTTTTTTCCTGAA
>CAZHSA010000307.1:0-4802 GCA_964535135.1 uncultured Kordia sp. | reverse complement strand
AAAAATTCTGAATGTGTAAAGATAAACCGCTTTTTTGGTTTTTGGGAATTTTGAGTGATGAAACTACAGTTTTTGTAACAAATTCGGTAACTTTAAAACCAATATTATACATTAAAACCATTTACCATGAATCAACTTCTTACCTTTTTAAAAATAGTTGGACGCTTCGAACTGTGTTGTTACTAACGTTAGTATATATCGCTTTTAAGCTTATATTTGAACACACCATTAAAGTTTCTGGCATTGTCATCACTTTTTTTGTAGCATTATATTTTGTTTGGGGATTTGGGAAACGTCCTAAGAAAAGTCAGCAGTAAGTCGTATTTTTATAAAAACGAACTTTTACAACTTTTCGATGTATGAAAACAACAAACACTTCTATTTTTGCAATACTTCTACTCTATTTTTGCTGTTTTTTGACAAATGCACAAGTAACCCTTGAAAAGAAAGATGCTAGTTGGAATTTGCTGGTCGATGGAAAACCTTTCGCCGTCAAAGGTGTTACGTTTGGTCATGAAAATGATGTCGCTAAGTACGATACGTATTTTAAAGATTTACAAGCACTTGGTGTAAATACACTTCGCACCTGGGCAACAGGCGAAAACACAACACAATTTTTAGATGCTGCCGCAAAATACAACATCAAAGTGATGGTTGGTATTTGGATGCGACACGGACGACCTGGCATGGAAGATGACGACAGTTTTAACTATCTGAAAGATACTGACGGCATGGAAGACATGTATAATTATGCTATGAAAGTAGTAGAAATGTATAAAGAGCATCCAGCAGTATTGACTTGGGGCGTTGGCAATGAAGTATATCTCAACATGGCAACTGACGAAGAAAAAGAAGCGTATTCCAAATTCTTGGAACGTGTGTGTAGCAATATCAAAAAGATAGATCCAAATCATCCGATTAGTTCTACAGAAGCATGGACTTTTGGGTTAGCATGGTGGGAAAAACACGTACCTTCTATTGATATTTATGGCTTAAACTGTTATGGTGCTGGCGCAGATTTTCTTCAAGCAGAATTAGAAAAACGAGCTATTGACAAACCGTACATTATTACCGAATTTAATGTAACTGGCGAATGGGATATTAAAAATGAAATCAATGGTGTGAAAGTAGAGCCTTCTGATGAAGAAAAATACAATACCGTTGTCAACGGTTATAAAAATTGGATTGTGACAAAACCCAATTGTTTGGGCGTATATGTATTTCATTATGATGATGGAAACGATTATGCAAGTCCATGGTTGTTTTCACATCACAGAGGTTTTTACCGACCAACCTATTGGGCACTTCGCAAAGCCTATACGGGAAAAGAACCGACGAATGCCATTCCGAAAATTAATACGTTTCAACTCTCCAACGAAACCGTACAAAGCAATACATGGATTCCTGTTACATTGAACGTTTCTGATGCTGAGAACGAAGCCTTAGCTATTCAGTTCTTTTACAATCAACATACAGGCAGTCGCAAACGAAGAAGCAGCATTCATAACTTAACACACAGAGGTTCGCTAAAAGACGGTTTTGAAATTCTAATCCCAGAAGAGCACGGCGCCGTCAAAGTGTATGTAAATGTGCAGGATACTTTCAATAATGTCGGGATTGCTTCTACGGGAATTCAAGTGACTGATGAAGCTGCAAAAAACAGAAAATATTTAGTCCCAAAAGTGAAAGCACCTTTTTATGTGTACAAAGACGGAGACGAACTGCCTTACATTCCCACAGGCTACATGGGCAACTATAATGCAATGAAAGTAGATACGCAACACACCAACGATGTACATTCGGGGACTTCTGCCATCAAAATTGAGTATAAAGAAAGAAGCGGTTGGTACGGACTTGCCTTTGTAGATCCTAAAAATGATTGGGGCACTACTCTTGGCGGATATGCTATTGAAGGAGCTACTAAATTTTCATTCTGGGCAAAAGCCGATCGTGATGGTGTAACCGCAAAGATTGGTTTTGGACTTATTGAAAAAGATCAACCGTTTCCTGATACGACGATAAAATCTAAAGAAATTGCATTGACCAGCAAATGGAAAAAATATACACTAAAGATAAAACGTGCTGATTTAAGCTGCATCCGTTCTGGTTTGGTAATTTTTTCCAATAGTTTCGGATATCCGCAGCGTATTTATATTGATGACGTGGTTTTTGAGTGATATTTTTATGAAAAAATGAAGCTATTGTATATACTATAATAGTATTTTTTGTGTTACTTTAGCTACAAAGTATCACCGATTATTAAAATAATACCAAAAAATGAAATTACAAAAACGCACACCATTAATTCTAACTACACTACTTTCGTTCATTCTATTTTTGTCTTGCGAATCTAGTGATGACAGCGACAATAATCAAGAACCAACTCCCACCCTACTTGAAAATTATTTTTTTAGAGGAACTTTGGATGGCGCCGATATGAATATTGAATATACTGTTTATGATTTCACCACAGAACCTTCAACTACATTAATTGATTTTGGCCCTAGTCAAACCAGCGATATTATAGCTCCAGGTTCAAATTTTTGCTATAGTGTGCTTGCTTGCGGTATTTTACCAGCAGCTACTATTTCAGGTGATGATTTGATGGATACCGCAAAAATGTATTTCAACTGGATTCCTGTGGGCGAATGTACGTTTGAAAATGAACGCAATGCATTGAACGATTTTTTAGCGCTCCCAAATTTTGAATACAATGTGTATTCTAATCCATTTGTTCTTATGCCAAACACGGTTGCGTTGGATTTTTTCTCTAAAGATTTTCCAAACTTAGATGTCTATTTTTCTTCTCGTTTTGGAGACAATACTGATGCAACATTTCAAATTACTGCGGTTGAAGAAATTCAATCAGGTGTATTCGTTATAGAAGGAAACTTTAGTTGTAAATTGTATAAACAAAATGATCCAACGGAGTTTAAAAACCTTGAAAATGCAACGTTTAAAATTAAAATCTTACAACGTTTAAGTCAATAATTAGGTAAACAATCTGTCATTTTCAATGTAAATCTAGTAGCTTCAAATGATAACAATGCTATCATCCTGCATAAGCAGAAATCCTTTCACTACTCATGTATTCGTTATGTTACTTAATTCATAAGCAACCATATGCTGCATTTATAAGTTCATAATATATTTATTCAAAATTATAAGAGCTAAAAAACCTATTACACATACTTTACAAACATTAAAACAAAACAAAAAATGATTAAAAAAAGACACTTATTAGTACTATTAGTTTTAACTGGACTTGGAATAAGCTGCAGCAGTGATGATAGCGAATCTAACGAAAATACAGCTGTTGACAGTTCTGAATATCTATACTTTATTTCTGGTAAAATTAATGGTGAAAGTTTTTTTTACGGACAACGCATAGATGATACAGTGCTCAATTCTCAAACGATATCAAATATTCCTTTAGAAAGTGCCACGTGCGCCTATAGTTTGGACCAAGGACTAGATTATAAGGTGAGTTATGGCTCTTCCATATATCCAAATTTTGACAATGAAGATACACAACCACAAATTGGACTTGAACTCATACGATTTTACAGATGTTCTAATCCACTAAGTTCTACTGAGGTTTTTAATGATATGTTTTCTGTAGGGAGCTATGACTTTGCTATGGATGATGAATCATCTGGCACTATGAGACAAGTAGGCATCAATTATTCGCCAATTGCTTCAGGTGATACTTATTACCAATCTTATGGAGCCACAGACGCAAGCAATTCATTTACAATTACAAACTCTGTGGAAGCCAATACATACCTACTTGGAAATTTAATCACGCAAAGTCAACTGATTGAAGGTGAGTTTTCAGCGAAATTATACAATGAGGATGACAGTGCTGATACTGTAGAAATTACCGAAGGGCAATTTAAAATTAGAATTTCAAAATAATATCATATTCACAATTCGTCATGTAATTGAACGCATTGTGGTATTTTTACAGGGAATAATAGAACTTTTTATAAGCTTCTGTTATTCCCTAATTTTTTTGTGAGATACGGAATTTGGTATATATCTAAGCTAAAATCTATATAAGAATTTGACTATTACATTAATTAAACCTCAATGAACAAGCAAACTTTAGTATATTTAAAAAATGGGATATCTCGCAGACATTTATGTAATTAAAAAAACAAGGTCTAAAAAATTAGCTGATGATTTTTTAAATCACTTTCTCCCGAATCGAGAAGAAAGTGCCAAAGATTATCTGATTCCTGAATATTCAAATAATCCTTCTAATAAATTTGACAATGCAGACAAATTAATGTCATTTTTAGAGTTGTATGAAAATTATTCTAATAAAATCTATTGGAGAAACACAGATGATAACAATCCTAATAAACACGGAATGATTTTTTATAATGAAGATAGATCTATGATTTTTGGAATCTCTAGAAATGCAGATATGAGCGGAAATTTTAATACGGAAAATGAAGATCAAGGCTTAACTGAGATGAAAAAGTATTTCGACACAAATCTTGGATATATTCAGTATGAACATCCACCAGTTGATAATTATAATGAGTTTGTAGAAATTGTTACTAAATTAAAAAACAAACCATACTAAAACCCCGAAATCACAACTTCAAAAAATGATCACAAAACACATACTTCTAGGTTTTATATTCGGAATATCCATGTCGTTTATTTCATGGATGGTAGGTATGATCCTAAATAGCTTACTAATGAAAACGGAATATTACAAAAAGCTATCGAACCTAAATTTTATCAAAAGTAAATCTCTAAATAAACGCATCGGAATCAATTCGTTTCGG
>CAZHSA010000306.1:0-4869 GCA_964535135.1 uncultured Kordia sp. | reverse complement strand
AAATCGGCGTGACCAGGTGTATCAATGATGTTGATTTTTGTTCCTTTGTAGTTTACAGAAACATTTTTAGAGGTAATCGTAATTCCACGCTCACGTTCTAAATCGTTGTTATCAAGAATTAAATCTCCTGTGTTTTCATTTTCACGAAACAGTTGACAGTGATACATTATTTTATCTACCAAGGTCGTTTTCCCGTGATCTACGTGCGCAATTATTGCAATATTTTTTATTGAAGTCATTTCTTTGCCTCTATT
The DNA here is from genome assembly GCA_964535135.1 of uncultured Kordia sp. Taxonomy (GTDB): domain Bacteria; phylum Bacteroidota; class Bacteroidia; order Flavobacteriales; family Flavobacteriaceae; genus Kordia. Next base: position 4,615 of record CAZHSA010000306.1, on the reverse strand, counting down.
TTAAGCGTGCAAAAGTAAGGTTTATTTATTAGAGAAAAGAATTTTAGTGATTTTTTAGATTAAATTACTATGAATTAACATTTTAAGATCTTTTTAAATGTGATTTATTCTCCTTTTTTATTGTGCTTCTTTCATAATTATTAGGGAAGTCTGTAACATTTTCCTGTAGATAGCGTCTTAAAAAAGGTAGCCAACGTAATTATCTATATTTTTATCGTTTTTTATTTCTAAAAGTGTAGATATTATTAAATTTGCAATCCTCCACCGATTAATAACATAAATTAGTAAAACATTAAAGACTTCATTCAAATGAAAAAAATTTTATGCCTATTCGCAATTGCCTTCTTGGTTATAAGTTGTGGAAACAAAGATTCTGAATCAGCCTATATACCAAAGGATGCTGTCGGAGTAATGTACATGAACTTAGGTTCATTGTCAGAAAAGAGTAACGATATTGATTTTAAGAATTTAAGCATCGTTAAAATGATGGAGGAAAATGCTCCTCAAGATTTTAAGAAGTTCATGAACGAAAACATGACAAAAGAAAATTTGGAAGCTACCTTCCGTAACGACTGCGTGTTAGGCTTTATGAAAGTCGGAAACCGTATGTCTGGTTCAGGAGGATTAATTATTCCTATTCAAGACGCAGCTTCGTTTGAAAAAATGGTTTCCAAGATGGCAGAAAGTAACTCTAGAGTTAAAAAGCAAGAAAACGTTGGTAAAGGAGATGCATTTACAATGTATGCAGATAGAGAACTTGCAATTGGCTGGAACGATGAAACTGCATTAGTGATTTTTTCGTCTAGTGGATATGCTGACCAAGAGTTGATTGACTTGACAAACTTAGAAGCGGATGAAAATATTACTGCTACAGATTATTTTAGCGGGTTCTTTGATAAAGATAAAGATATGGGACTTCACGTAACGTCTACGCCTGTAGCGTCTATGGCAAGTCCAATGGTATCTAGCATGTCTGGACTTAAAGTCGATTTAAAAGATAATAACGTTTCTTATCACACTAATTTTGAAGATGACCGTATATATGCAAATATGAAAATGCTATTGAATGACGATTTAAAGTCTTTGATAGGATATGATTCTTGGATGTCTACTGGTTACGATTCAAATTTATTGAATATGATTCCTAACAATCCTGCGATGATAATGAAAATGTCTATGGATCTTCCTGCAATGTACACGCACATTGAAGGTTTACAAAACAATGAAATTTTACCTGAAAAGATTAGACAACAGATAAAAATGGCTTTAGAATTAGCTAATGGCCAAATGCAAGCTGCCGCAGGAATGAGCATGCTAGATGTTGCTGGTATTTTTGAAGGTACAACGATCTTTGGTCTTACAGAAGGTAAAACCGTAAAAGATAGCATTCGCACATACAACTACGATGGTCCAGAGTTTAAAGTTTTCGAAAAGAAAATACCATACATGTATGCCGCAGTTTCTATTAAAGACATGAAGAAGTTTGAAGAGCTTGTAGGCATGGCAATGATGATGTCAAGACCGCAAACGAAAGGGAAAAACTATTATCAAATGTCAGACGATATTTTTGTATTGTTAAAAGGCGATGCATTGTTTATCACAAATAATGAAAGTAAAGCTGATGAAGTGTATAAGAATGGAAAATTAGCTTCCAATCTTTCTAGCTTTGAGCACAAGTCTAAATTAGACAATACCATGTACATGTATACTGCTCCGAATGCATCTAGTATGTTTTCTGATATTATTTCTGGTATGAATCCGTATGCTAGTATGTATGGAAATGATATGGGAACCGATGGAATGTCCAAAATAGCATCAAAATACATTGGAGATAGCCATGTAATGATGAATGCCGATGGATTAGAAGCCTATACATACACAAAAGGTGAAGGAAACTCACTAGAAAGTATGATTGAGTATATAAATGCAATGGCAGGAGAATCTATGAAAATGATGTCACGTTTTAGATAATAGAATCTTACAAGGTTTACAAACGTGATTATAGATATACAATCAATAGTTCCAACTTACTTTACTCCAGCTTCCTCCGAAGTTTGGAGTAAAGTTTTTTATTTGGAAGCTGGCGGAAAGTACTTGGTAAAAGCAGCTTCTGGTAGTGGAAAAAGTTCTTTTTTTAATTTTTTATACGGTTTAAATAATAAGTTTACGGGCACGATTCTTTTTGATAAAGAAGATATTGGAAGTTTTCCTGAAACGACTTGGACGCAATTACGACGCGAAAAAATTTCAATTGTGTTTCAAGGATTGCGCCTGTTTCCTGAGTTGACCGCGATGGAAAATATTCAACTAAAAAATCAGTTGACAAATCATAAGACGGAAGCTGAAATTTTAGCGTACATGAAACGTTTAGACGTTGACCAACTGGCGGAAAAGAAAGCGGAAACCTTGTCGTACGGACAACAACAACGCGTTGCGATTGTACGGGCGCTTTGTCAACCGTTTGAATTGTTATTACTCGATGAGCCGTTTAGTCATATTGATGACGTGCAAATTGACAATGCTACCAAATTGATCATAGAAGAAGCAACAAAACGAAACGCTACTTTACTCATTGCGAGTTTAGGGAATTCATATAATATTGACTACACAAAAACATTGCTATTGTGATAAAACACTTGTTACATAAACAAATTCATTTTTCGCAATTGTTGTTTTTTGCGCTGAGTTCTAGTTTAGGATTGGGAATTTTACTTGTGGTTTTCCAACTATTTTTGGATACGCAACCGCTTTTTAGTTCTTCCAATGATTTAATGGGCAATCAAAATGTGATCATTTCTAAGGCGTTAGGAATTGACAATGCCTTTACGGATGAAGAGATTGAAGAACTTAAACAGCAAAAATTTTCTTTAAAAGTAGGTGGCTTCACCAATGGTACCTACAGAGTACGCGGAACGGTTTCTTTTGCGGGAATTAGCGGTATTACGACGGATATGTTTTTAGAAGCAGTTCCCAATAGTTTTATTGACGTTCAAGATGAAAACTGGAAATGGTCTCCAAGTTCACGAGAAGTTCCGATCATCATTCCAAAAAATTATATTGACTTATACAATTACGGCTTCGCGCCAAGCGCAGGATTGCCACAGATTGATGAAAAGTTGATTCGTCAAATTCCTATTGGATTAGATTTGATAGGCTCGGCAGGTAGAAAAAAATACAATGCCTATATTTTAGCCACTTCGGAAAAGATCAACTCTATTATTGTACCGCAAACTTTTTTACAGCATACCAACCAATTGTTGAGTCCTGATAAAGAAATTAAAATTTCACGCGCTATTGTAGAAGTGACCAATCCGTCCGATCCTACATTGTTGGAATTTTTAGCTAAAAAAGAATATCAATACTTCAAAGCAGAGTTATTGAGTTCGCGCATTAGTTACTTTTTACAACTCGTATTGTCTATTGTTTTTGGGATTGGAATTTTGATCACATTTTTATCCATTACGTTGGTGATTACCAATATTAATTTACTCATCTTAAAAAACAAACAAACCATTTGTCAATTGCACTTTTTAGGCTTCTCTCAAAAGCAAATTGCGGATGTATATCTTAAATTATCCTATAAAATTTTAGCAATTTCTATTTGTATAGCGCTGATACTTACTGTGATTTGCAAATTTGCTTTTATTCCATTTTTAGATAATTTGAAAGTGAGTTTTTCTATGTCGTCTTTGATCTATGTGTTTATAGTTGCTGTTGTGTTATTTATCGGTCTTGCGATCTATTACACCAAGCATACCAATAAAAAGATCAAGCAAATGACCGCTGTAAATTCAAGCTTACTTACTACTGAAATTTAGTGTATCTTTGCACAAAATTTACAAATCTATGCAACTTAGTTCTATACCAAAGATCAAACATACGACTTCCAATAATTTCTTTTTATTAGCAGGTCCTTGTGCTATTGAAAGTGAAGATATGGCATTGCGCATTGCGGAAAAAGTGGTGGCAATTACGGACAAATTAGCGATTCCGTATGTATTTAAAGGAAGCTTTAAGAAAGCCAATCGCAGTCGCATTGATAGTTTTACTGGTATTGGAGATGAAAATGCCTTAGAGATCCTTAAAAAGGTTTCTGAGACCTTTGACGTGCCAACAATTACTGACATTCACGAAGTTTCGGATGCTGCCAAAGCTGCACAATATGTTGACGTTTTACAAATTCCTGCATTTTTGGTGCGCCAAACCGATTTGGTGGTTGCAGCTGCGAAAACTGGAAAAGTGGTGAATTTGAAAAAAGGGCAATTTATGAGTCCTGAAAGTATGCAACACGCGGTAAAGAAAGTACACGATTCTGGCAATGAAAATGCTTGGATTACTGATCGTGGAACCATGTTTGGCTATCAAGATATGATTGTAGATTTTCGTGGGATTCCAACCATGAAACAATTTGCGCCTACGGTGTTAGATGTGACACATTCGTTACAACAACCCAATCAATCAAGTGGTGTTACTGGCGGACGTCCTGAAATGATTGAAACCATTGCGCGTGCTGGCGTAGTGAACAATGTAGACGGTCTGTTTATTGAAACACATTTTGATCCTGCAAATGCCAAAAGTGATGGTGCCAATATGCTGCACTTGGATCATTTGGAAA
>CAZHSA010000305.1:0-4890 GCA_964535135.1 uncultured Kordia sp. | reverse complement strand
GAGCCGTTTTAGACAGAAACGGATTGCGTCCATCACGATATACAGTAACAAAACACGGAAATGTCATCATGTCATCGGAAACAGGTGTGGTCGATATCAAACCTGAAAATGTGGCTTTTCATGGGCGATTAGAGCCTGGAAAAATGTTTTTAGTGAACATGAATGAAGGACGAATTGTCAATGATGAAGAAATCAAAGAAGCAATTGCAACGAAACATCCGTATCGAAAATGGCTGAATGAAAATTTGGTGCATCTACGTGATATTTCAGCCAAAAAAGGACCGATCAAATACAAAGAAATTGCACTCCAAAAGCGTGAAATTGTCTTTGGATACACACAAGAAGATTTAGACACCATTATTCGCCCAATGGCACAATTGGCAAAAGAACCCATTGGCTCTATGGGAAGCGATACGCCAATTGCTATTCTTTCGGAAAGACCACAATTAATCTATAACTATTTCAAACAATTATTTGCGCAAGTAACCAATCCGCCGTTAGATGGTGTGCGCGAAGAATTGATCACAGATATCAGTTTAACTTTAGGAAGCGATGTCAATCTTTTTGACATCAATGCGGAACACTGTAAAAAACTAAAAATACAAAACCCTGTTATTTCGAAACACGATTTAGACAAAATCCGAAACTATGATAGCAATCCTAACTTTAAGGTAGAATCTATTTCGATGCTATATGAAGTAAATCGTGGTTTGAACGAACTAGAAATTGCGCTCGAAAACCTAATGCACAAAGCGTCAAAAGCGATTGATAATGGTGCAAATATAATCATCTTATCAGATCGGTATGTAGATAAAAAACACGCGCCAATTCCAGCATTATTAGCATGTTCATATCTAAATCATGCCTTGCATAAACTCAAAAAACGCTCCAAAATAAGTCTGATAATTGAATCGGCGGAACCACGAGAAGTACATCATTTTGCTTTGCTATTTGGTTTTGGAGCGAGTGCGGTAAATCCATATATCGTAAATGAAATTGTGGAAAAGCAAGTCAAAAATGGCGACATTACGCAGCTAGAATATTTAGCGGCCATCAAAAACTACAACAAAGCCATTGGAAAAGGGATTCTAAAAGTAATGAACAAAATTGGGATTTCAACCTTAAATTCCTATCGCGGATCGCAACTATTTGAATGTATCGGAATCAATTCGGCAACGGTAAAAAAATACTTTCCAAACACACCAACGCGTATTCAAGGAATTGGTTTACGCGAAATAGAACAAGAAATTGTAAAACGTCACAAAAAAGCATTTCAACAAAATGAAGTGAATACCAATATTGAAGTTGGAGGCGAATACAGATGGCGACGCGGACAAGAAAAACACATGTTCAATCCGTTGACGGTAGCCAAATTGCAAGAATCGGTTCGAACGAACAAAGCCTCTACTTTTAAAGAATATTCAAAATTGGTAAACGACCAATCAAAAAGCTTGATGACGATTCGTGGCTTATTTGAGTTTGATCAATTTGATCCAATTCCTATAGAAGAAGTAGAACCGTGGACGGAAATTGTAAAACGTTTCAAAACGGGCGCCATGTCGTATGGTTCTATCAGTAAAGAAGCACACGAAAATCTTGCAATCGCCATGAACAGAATTGGAGGAAAATCCAACTCTGGAGAAGGTGGAGAAGACCAAGAACGTTTCTATAAAAGTTCCCAAGGGGACTGGAAAAACTCTGCCATCAAGCAAGTGGCTTCTGGACGTTTTGGCGTAACATCCAACTACTTAACAAGCGCAAACGAAATTCAAATCAAAATAGCACAAGGTGCAAAACCTGGAGAAGGCGGACAGTTGCCTGGACCAAAAGTAAATCCTGAAATTGCCAAAACACGAAACTCCACGCCGTATGTCGGACTCATTTCGCCGCCGCCGCATCACGATATCTATTCTATTGAAGACTTATCACAGCTTATATATGATGTAAAAGCAGCAAACAGAGAAGCGCGAATCAATGTAAAACTAGTATCGGAAATTGGTGTCGGAACAGTTGCTGCAGGAGTTGCCAAAGCCAAAGCAGATGTCATTCTCATTTCAGGTTTTGATGGCGGTACAGGTGCTTCACCATTAACATCCTTAAAACATGCTGGCTTACCGTGGGAATTAGGCATCGCGGAAGCACAACAAACGCTGGTGATGAACGATCTGAGAAATCGGGTTGTGCTGGAATGTGATGGGCAATTAAAAACTGGGCGTGATGTAGCAATTGCCTGTTTGCTTGGTGCAGAAGAATTCGGTTTTGCAACGGCACCATTAGTGGCTTCAGGTTGCATCATGATGCGTGTATGTCACTTAAATACCTGTCCTGTCGGAATTGCTACTCAGAATCCTGAATTGCGAAAAAAATTCAAAGGAAAGCCAGAACATGTAGTGAATTATATGTATTTCGTAGCACAAGAATTACGCGAAATCATGGCGAAATTGGGATTCAAAACAGTCAACGAAATGGTAGGGCAAGTACAAAAACTCAATCGCAACAAAGCCATTGAACATTACAAAGCTTCTGGTGTAGATTTAACACCAATTCTACACAAAGTAGAAGTTTCAGATGCGGTAAAATTGTACAATACAGAAACACAAGATCATCAACTGGAAACACACTTGGATTTCAAAATCATCAAGCAAGCGCATCAAGCATTATTCCGAAGACAAAAAACAGATTTACAATTAAATATCACAAACATTGACAGAGCTGTCGGTGCCATTGTGAGTAATGAAATCTCCAAAATATATGGTGCGGAAGGTTTGCCAGAAGACACCATCAACATAGATTTTGAAGGCTCTGCAGGACAGAGTTTTGGAGCATTTGCTACCAAAGGAATCAGCATGACCGTTCACGGAAATACGAATGACTATTTAGGAAAAGGATTATCGGGCGGAAAACTCATTATAAAAGTTCCTAAAGTATCTACCATCATTCCTGAAGACAATATCATTACCGGAAATGTAACGCTTTACGGAGCCACTTCGGGCGAAGTCTACATCAACGGAAAAGCAGGTGAACGTTTCTGCGTGCGAAACTCAGGCGCAAAAGCGGTTGTGGAAGGTATTGGCGATCACGGATGCGAATATATGACAGGCGGCGTTGCGGTGATTCTTGGAAAAGTTGGGCGTAATTTTGGTGCAGGAATGAGCGGCGGAATTGCATACGTATTAGATGTTGAAAACACATTCAAACAAAACTGTAATTCAGAAACATTAAATCTTGAAAAAGTAGAATTTGAGGAAGATGAAACACAGCTCAAACAACTCATTAAAAATCATTACAAAGCCACCGAAAGCCCGTTGGCAAAACGAATGCTAGACAACTGGGAAACCTATCTGCCAAAATTCATAAAAATATTGCCAGAAGAATATAGAAAAGCATTGCTAAGATTAGAACAAGAACAACTTCAAACAGCGTAAACATGGGGAAAATAACAGGATTTATGGAGCATAAACGCCAAGATGAAGCGTATGAAGCACCTGAAAAACGTATCAAAAACTATAAAGAATTCACGATTGCTTTAGAAACTTCAACGTTGCAAGAGCAAGGCGCACGTTGTATGGATTGCGGCATTCCGTTTTGCCACAGTGGTTGTCCGTTGGGCAATTTCATTCCTGACTTCAACGACAAAGTGTACAAAGGAAAATGGAAAGAAGCGGCAGCAATATTACATGCCACTAACAATTTTCCAGAATTTACAGGACGTTTATGTCCCGCACCATGCGAAGAAGCGTGTGTACTTGGAATCAATGAAGATCCGGTAAGTATTGAAAATATAGAAAAAAATATTGTAGAAACCGCTTTCGCTGAAGGTTGGATTGTGGCAAATCCTCCCAAAAAAAGAACAGGAAAATCTGTGGCAATTGTAGGTTCTGGTCCAGCAGGTTTAGCCGCAGCACAACAACTCAATCGCGCTGGTCACACGGTAACAGTTTTTGAGCGTGATGGAAAAATTGGCGGGTTATTACGCTACGGAATTCCCGATTTCAAAATGGAAAAGCAGGTGATTGACAGACGTTTGGCAATTTTAGAAGAAGAAGGCATTACGTTTACAACAAACGCGCATGTTGGTGTCAACATAGATGCAAAACAATTGCAGGAAGACTTTGATGCTATTGTACTTTGTGGTGGCGCAACCATCAGAAGAAAATTACCTGTGGACGGTGCAGAAGCAAAAGGTGTATACCAAGCGATGGATTTCCTAAAACAGAACAATCAATATGTAGCAGGTTTGCTAAACTTTGAAGAAATCATTTCGGCAAAGGACAAAAAAGTAATTGTCATTGGCGGAGGTGATACAGGTTCAGATTGTATTGGTACCAGCAATCGTCATGGCGCAACATCGGTGACAAACTTTGAAATACTGAGCAAACCAACTGAAGGACGACCAGCGCATCAACCGTGGCCATATTGGCCTATGAAACTCAAAGAAACATCATCGCATCAAGAAGGTGTGGAACGTTTTTTTAGTGTTGCTACAAAGAAATTTATAACTGATGTCAACGGAAATCTCACAGGATTAAAAACGGTAACTGTTGAGTGGATTTATAAAGAAGGAGAACGTCCACAACTCAACGAAATTCCAAACACAGAAAAACTCTGGGAATGTGACATGGTCTTACTCGCGTTAGGATTTACAGGTGCTGAAAAAACGTTGGCCGAAGAATTTGATTTAGAAATGGATTTCAGAACCAACATCAAAGCAACGACTAAAAACTATGCAACCAACAAGTCAGGCATTTTCGTTGCGGGCGACATGCGCAGAGGACAATCGCTTATTGTTTGGGCAATCTCCGAAGGTCGCCAAGCAGCACATCATGTAGACGCGTATTTAATGGGAACTTCTAATTTGCCTTTAAAAGATAACAATGATTTGCCGAGAGT
>CAZHSA010000304.1:0-4914 GCA_964535135.1 uncultured Kordia sp. | reverse complement strand
GGGAATCATGGCAATTACCATCATTGGAATTCCTTTTATACTATTTGTAGGCGCTTTAATATCACTCTTCTATCATTCTGCCTTAATGGAATATATTAAACATGATGATAAAAGTGTTTTTGACTGTTACGGATACAGTTTACAATTGTGTTTAGAGAAATTTTTTCCTGCAATTGGCGCTGTTGGAATTTTCATGTTACTCATTTTCATATTCCAATTTACAATAGGTTTTATTCAAGCAGGAATTTTATACTTTTTAGGAATTTCTATTACAGATGATCCTACGTATTTAGGAGATTTAGATAAAACTTCTATCATATTCATCGTTGCATTTATTTTACAAATTACCATATATCTCATCAATTTGGTCACTTCCGCAGTGCTGCAAGTACATCAAGCAATTGTATATTATGGATTAAAAGAAGATCGCGAAAATATTCACACACAAGATACTATAGACACAATCGGGAGAAACTAACATTCATGCCAAAACTAGTACAACATATCTTTTTTAGTGTGCTCCTTGCGGGAATGTGCTCTTGGTCACTTTCGGCAGAAAATCATGCGCCTGTTGAAGCTCCATACATGCAAGAAACGCCCGTAAAAGAAGATCAATCATACATAAGTCCCAAAAAATACGACGACGATTTTAAAGAACGGTATGAAAGCAGTGAATACGAATACAATACTGAAAATACAGAAGATGGTTGGCTCACACGATTCATTGATTGGGTAGAAGAAACTATTCAAGATTGGTTTGACTTCAGTACACGAAAAGAAGCGTCTGACTTTGTAAAAAGTGCAGTCAATATATTTTATGTCATTGTCATCATTTTAGTCGTCTTTTTTATTGTAAAAACGATGATGAACGGCGAAGGACGTTGGGTTTTCGGAAAACGATCCGACCGGCGCATTGTTCGCTATGAAGATATAGATACTGATATTCACGTAACCGATTTCAACGAATTGATTCAACAAGCAACGGCAAAAAATGACTTCCGTTTGGCAATTCGATATCAATACCTCAACATGTTGAAACGATTGAGCGCTGCCGAATTGATTTCATTCGATCCAGAAAAAACAAATCTCGATTATACGTATGAAATCCAAAACGAAGACGTAAGAACGCAGTTTCAATACACCTCATACGTATACAATTATGTTTGGTATGGCGAATTTGAAATTAGTCAAGCACAATACGAAAAAGCGCAAGAATCATTTACCATCTTGCTTAAAAATGTTGCCGCATGAGTAAACGAATGAAAATATATTTGGGCATTTTGGCAGCAATTATCATTGCCGCAGCATTCGTAGAAATCTCAAGACCAACACCAATTGATTGGCGAGAAACTTACAACGAACGACAAAAGAAACCGTTTGATGTAGAAATCTTTCACAAAGAACTCGCAACAATTTTATACGACGGAAAACTTAAAAACATTTACCGAACGCCATACGAGTTTTTCAACGATCAATACGACTGGAATTCGTATGATTATAAAGTTGAAGGAACTTACATGAGTATTACAAAGGATTATATGATCGATTACTCGTCTTTTGAAGAAATTCTAGACTTTGCTTCTGTGGGAAACACTGTATTTGTGTCCGCAAACGACATGCCGAGTTTCTTGGGTGATTCCTTAGGATTTTCTCTAGAATATGAATTTAGAGATGTGAGTAAAACAACACTTTCATTTGCAAATGATCGCTTAAAAAATAGAAACATTGCTCTGGAAAAAGGCGTCAAAAACATCTATTTTTCATCTATTGATACGCTGACAACTTCCGTATTGGGATATCAAGAATTTGAAAACGATTCTACGCAAACAAAGTATACCAATTTTATTAAAATTCCCGTAGGCAATGGTTCGTTTTTACTACATACACAACCGATAGTATTTACCAATCACATACTCTTAAAAGACAAGCTGCATCGCTATTCTGAAGGAGTTTTAGCATACATTCCTAACGAAGATGTGCTGTACGATTCTCAAAATAAAATCATAAATGCTGATGGCACTAATAACGATTCCAATCTGCGTTTTATCTTAGCGCAACCAGCCTTGCGTTGGGCTTGGTATTTGTCACTGCTATTTTTGTTCATCTTTATTTTGTTCAATGCGAAACGAAAGCAACGCATCGTAAAAATTATAAAACCGCTAGACAATACTACGTTAGATTTTACACGAACCATTGGAAACCTATTCTATGAAACCAAGGATCATAAAAACGTAGTACATAAAAAAATAACGTATTTCTTAGAATATCTTCGCACAGAGTATTTTATGGATACACAAGTACTTGATGAAAAATTCAGCAAACGCTTGCATCAAAAATCAGGAAAATCACTAGAAGAAACCGAAAGACTCGTTAAACTCATTAAAATTTTACAGAATAAATTATTTTTTGATGAAAATGATGTGCTAAAAATTACGGTAGCCATTGAAAATTTCCGCAAAAAAGACAATTAAATTATTAATTTACAATAAGAAACGTATTATATGGACTTTACAGGAGAAACGAACGAACACGAAGCACAGGCAAATACTCCGTTGTCATTTACCAACCGAATTGATCTGACCGAATTACAAGATGGAATTCTGAAAATACGACAAGAACTTTCCAAAGTAATTGTAGGTCAAAAAGGCATGATTGATATGCTCATCACGGCATTATTAGCCAAAGGACACGTACTCATTGAAGGTGTACCAGGTGTTGCAAAAACAATCACGGCAAAACTATTGGCTAAATCCCTTACGGTCGATTTTGGACGCATTCAATTTACGCCAGATTTAATGCCAAGTGATATTTTAGGAACGTCCATTTTTGACATGAAAAAATCTGAATTTGAGTTCCGAAAAGGACCCGTTTTCACCAACATGTTACTCATTGACGAGATCAATCGTGCACCAGCAAAAACACAAGCCGCATTATTTGAAGTGATGGAAGAGCGACAAATTACCATGGATGGCACCAAATATACGTTGGAACCGCCGTTTATGGTATTGGCTACGCAAAACCCAATTGAACAAGAAGGAACGTATCGCTTGCCAGAAGCGCAATTAGACCGTTTTTTGTTTAAAATTAACGTGGATTATCCAAACTTGGAAGAAGAAATTGAAATCATTGCCCGCGAACATGATTTAAAAGACACCAAGAAAGTAGATAAAATCAATGCGTTTTTAAGCAGAGAACAAGTCACCAAATATCAAAACTTAGTCAGTGATATCATCGTGGAGCCACATTTATTAAAATACATTGCAGAAATCATCATCAACACGCGTAACAATCAATTTTTGTACATGGGCGCATCTCCAAGAGCTTCCATTGCGATCTTGAAAGCTTCCAAAGCGTATGCTGCCATCAACGGACGCGATTTTGTAACGCCAGAAGATATCAAAAATGTATCTGTGCCTGTATTGCAACATCGTATCATTGTAACGCCAGAGCGCGAAATGGAAGGAATGACTTCAAAACAAATTATCAATCAAATCATACAAACTATTGAGATTCCTCGATAAAATGTACTAAAAAAAGTAGCGAGTGCCAGTCATCAAAGAATTTTTTAAATCTTTATATATCCGAGAACGTTTCTTCTACGTGTGTTTGGGAATCATTTTGTTGTTTATCATCAGCTTTATTTTCCCGAAACTCTTTTATATTTCCAAACTGTTATTGCTCGTTTTTACTACGTTTACCATTCTCGATATTTTTATTTTATACGTAACCAAAACAGGAATTTCTGGAAAACGACAAGTGCCCGATAAGTTCTCAAACGGTGATGAAAATGAAGTTTTTTTAAAATTAGAAAATTATTACACCTTCCCTATTTTCACAAAAATCATTGACGAAATTCCAGAACAATTTCAAGTACGTGATTTTTCTATAGAGAAAAAGGTAAAAGCATCGAGTGTTATTGAATTGAAATACAAATTACGTCCTACCGAACGCGGCGAATACAAATTTGGAAAACTCAATATTTACGTACATTCTGTATTGGGATTAATTTCACGTCGCTTCTTCTTTGACAATGAAACCATGGTGCCAACGTATCCTGCATTTTTACAGTTAAAAAAATACGATTTACTCGCCATTGGCAACAACTTGACAATGTACGGCATCAAGAAAATTCGTCGTATAGGTCACACGATGGAATTTGAACAAATTAAGGAATATGTCATTGGAGACGATTTACGAACCATTAACTGGAAAGCAACCGCAAAACAGCGACACTTAATGGTAAATCAGTACCAAGATGAGAAATCGCAACCTGTGTATTCTGTGATTGATAAAGGACGTATGATGAAAATGCCGTTCAACGGATTGAGTCTCCTCGATTATGCGATCAACGCCACGTTAGTCATGAGCAATGTTGTGTTAAAAAAGCAAGACAAAGCTGGTATGTTCACCTTTTCCAAACGCGTTGAAAACACCGTAATTGCAGAAAAACGCAGTTCACAAATGAACTTAATTTTGGAATCTTTATATAATATTGACACTGATTTCTACGAATCCGATTACGGACGTTTGTATGCGAACATAAAACAAAACATCAAGCATCGTAGTTTGCTATTGTTGTATACCAATTTCGAAACCGTAGAAGCACTCAACCGACAATTGCCTTATTTAAAAGGAATTGCCAAAAGTCACTTATTGGTTGTTATTTTCTTTAAAAACACGGAATTAGATCAACTCATCAACAACGAAGCCACGACCATTCAAGAAGCGTATGATAAAGTCATTGCTGAAAAATTCTCATTCGAAAAACGTTTGATTGTCAACGAACTCAAAAAATACGGAATTCACTCTATCTTAACCACACCAGAGAATTTGACTATTGATGCTATTAATAAGTATTTGGAGATGAAGGCGAGAGGATTGGTGTAGTTTGGGAGAGAAAAATCAATTAGATTC
>CAZHSA010000303.1:0-4949 GCA_964535135.1 uncultured Kordia sp. | reverse complement strand
ATACTGTGCTTGTTAATTGATTTATAAGTATACATGACTAAAAGCGATCTTCGGATCGCTTTTTTGCTGTATAAGTTTTCATGAATAGGGTATAACCGTACTGTTTACATATAACCATTTTGTATTTTGTTGTGTATGAATTTTATATAATTATATCATGAAAAAAAGAAACATTAAAAGTTTACACTTGAATAAAAAATCAATCTCAAATTTAATTATTTTGAAAGAAATTAAAGGTGGAGAAACCAATACAGCCTGCAGTTTTACCTCAAATCGCTTGTATGATTGTTGCGATACGCTACAAAAACACTAACTTCCTACCAAATCCACACCATCACGAATCAGTTGCGTTGTTTCAGGACGTTCGGTTTGAATAGTTTGTAAACGAAGTAAAACGTTGCGTTGCAAATCTGGTTGATCGCCCGTGAGTTCATACAATTCAATAAGCAACAACCAATCGTTTGGATGATTTTTAGTAAGCTTCTTAAAAATACTCTTCAACGAAGTTGAGGTGTCTTTTTCGGCTCTAATATCACGAACTTGTGCGTACAATTGCTCTAAAGCTTCGTCTTCTTTCGACGTTGGAATTTTTACGGTCAACGTGTCCGATTTAAAATGCAGCATATCAAATGAGCGGTAATCGGCAGCACCTGCGTATGCGGATACAATCTCTTTACCCAAAGCCAAATCAAACGTGCCATATTCAGGCTTAAACAACAGTCGATCTCCGTAGGTTACGGTGCAATCGGTAAATTGAATCAAGATTAACTTTCCGTAAATATTTCGAATTCCTGTTACGTTCAAGCCATCTACTTTAATACCACTTTCATATTCAAACGAAATGCGTTCGCCATCGTAAAAATTATACGCTTTCAAATCGCGCGGACTCATATCTTCAATAGCTAAATTGATGCCTTTTAATTTACCTAAGGGCGAACTAAAACCGTGTGGATGCATGGTTACGCCATGACCAATTAATTCCTTCTCGCGGTTGGATAATGCGGTTTGACCTTCCGTTCTAAAAAAGACGACTTCATTATCTTCATTCTTGATCATTTCTGTAAACACACCCGAAACTTGCAAACCTGTACTCAGCTCAATCGTACCAATCTTTTTTGATTCAATTAACTTTCGCAACCCTCTAAAACCACCTTTTCGTAGTGCCATCGTTTGGGCAAATTCTTCTAAAACCTGCATTAAATATGAAAAATCTGGTGTTACATACAATTGTGGCTGCGGTTTTGTAATGTCAAACTCTTGAGTTGCGGCCTCAACCGAATACGGAATCTTTTTCACTTCGTCGGACATGCACCATTTGCTTTCGCCGATAGACGATAACAAACCTGCGCCATAAATCTTCGGATTGTCTACATCGCCAATCAAACCGTATTCAACCGTCCACCAATGTAAATTACGAATCATGGCCATTTCAGACAATTCTACTTTCTTCGCTTGCAATGCATTCACATGTTCTTCAGCGGCTTCAATTTCAATCTCGGAAGTGCCTGGTGCTTCTTTCAAAATAGAAAGCTTCCGAACGGCTTCATACATATCATTATCATGTGCAGACAAAATAGCTTTGGCACCAATCTCACCAAAACGACGTAAATATTCTGCATAATCTGGATTCGCAATAATTGGGGCGTGTCCAGCTGCTTCGTGAATAATATCAGGAGCTGGCGTGTATGAAATATGTTCTAACTGACGAATATCGCTAGCAATGACCAATACTTTATACGCTTGAAACTCCATAAACGCATTCGGCGGAATAAATCCGTCAACAGCCACGGCAGCCCAACCAATCTCTTTCAAAATGCGGTTCATGCCATACATGCTTGGAATAGCATCAATAGAAATCCCAGTTTTCTGCAATCCGTCCAAATACGAATCATGTGCTACGGTGCTCAAATACGAAACACTCTTTCGCATCACATAGCGCCAAACTGCCTGATTAATTGGCGTATACGCCTCATAATTTTGCGGTTTAATATATTGCTGTAAATGTGGTGGAAGTCTATCCAATAGTGGATTGGTTTCAATATTCTCGTTCATGCGGCAAATTTTCACAAAGCTATTAAATCATAAAATAGCAATGCAATAAAATAAAGAAATTCAACGTAATTTATAAAATATGTATCTTCATACACAAAAAAAGAGTTTATGACGCAGAAACTAATAACTCGAAAAGAAGAAATTGTGCAAACGGCAGAAATCCTGTTCAAAAAGAAAGGCTACAGCGCGGTTACTATGCGCGATATCGCACAAGCAATGGGCATCAAAGCAGCAAGTTTGTACAATCACATTCAATCAAAACAACAAATTCTTTCCGAAATCATCATCAAAATTGGAGAAGATTTTACCGAAGGAATGGCAGAAATTGTATCGGCAGAACTCAGTAGCATTCAAAAACTGGAAAAAATCATCGGACTGCATGTTAAAATTACCATGAAAAATCCGTCCAGAATGGCAACGATGAATAACGATTGGATGCACTTAGAAGAAAAAATAGACTACTATTTACAACTGCGAAGAAACTACGAAGAAAGCTTTAGGCAAATCTTAAAAGAAGGCATCGAAAAACAAGAACTAAAAGCAGTCAATCCTGAAATAATACTATTTTCCATTCTCTCTACATTACGATCGCTCTATTTGTGGATTCCAAAAAAAGAAGACATTCATCAAGAAGATTTGCTCAATACGCTCTGTAAAGTTTTGCTTACGGGAATTGCTAATTAGAACAAGACTACATTTTAACACTAAAAAAAGTACAGACAACCCTTTTTTTAACAAGATAAATCTTATATAATTTTATGGTATATAAATTTTTAAATCTACCATAATGAAAACAAAACCTACCAGTGATTTGAGATTTAAAAAACACAGTATCTCAAATCTAAATGCAATTGTGGCAGGCAAACCGCCAACACCGCCCGGAAGTAACTCCTGTGTACAGCAACAAACCTGTTTAACCTGTAATGGATTTACATGTGATGACCAAACGTGCGACAGGACATGTAGTTAAAATAAACCGTAAATTATAGAGAAAAAGAGCGCAATTTGCGCTCTTTTTATATGTCTAAACGATTGATTGATACGATTTAACAAAAAATTAGTTGGAAGTCAAACTAACAATTGTTAGTTTTGTAGAAAACAACTAACAATTGCATGGCAAAGTTTCATGAAATCGAAGTCGCTGAGGTACACAAAGAAACTTCAGATTGTACGGTAATCACATTCAACATTCCTCAACATCTTCAAGAGGAATTTCAATACACGCAAGGACAATACCTAACGCTGCGAAAAATGATCAATGATGAAGATGTTCGCAGATCGTATTCCTTATGTTCAAGTCCTGTAGATTCTGAATGGAAAGTAGCCGTAAAGCAAATTTCAGGCGGTAAATTTTCTACCTACGCCAACACTGAATTAAAAGCAGGTGATACGCTCGAATTAATGGCGCCAGCAGGTAATTTCTTTGTAGAAGTTGATCCAAAAGGGAAGAAAAACTACATTGCTTTTGCCGCAGGAAGCGGAATTACGCCCATGCTTTCCATCATAAAAACACACTTAGAATTAGAGCCGCAAAGCACATTCAAGCTCTTTTATTTGAATCGAACGGTAAAATCTATTATCTTTAAAGAAGAGATAGAACAACTGAAAAACAAATACTTACAGCGTTTTAATATCTTCTATTTCCTAACAAAAGAACAGAGAGACATTGAATTTTTAAATGGACGTTTTACATCAGAAAAAATTCAATTGCTCACAAAAATGTTCATTGATATCAATGATACGGCTGATTGTTTCATCTGCGGACCAGAAGAAATGATTTTCTTAATTAGAGACGAACTAGAAGCAGCAGGTTTGCCAAACGAAAACATTCATTACGAACTATTCTTTTCGGGCGACAAAAAAGCGTCAAACGCACACATTGCTGAAATATTAGAGCAAAAAGTAGATGGAACAGATGTCACTATTGTCGATGGAGGAAAAGAATTCCATTTCATCATGGAAGACGAATATGACAACATCTTAGACGGCGCTTTGGCAGCAGGAGCAGATTTGCCTTTTGCCTGTAAAGGTGGCGTTTGCAGCACTTGCAAATGCAGAGTGGTAGAAGGTGCTGTAGAAATGAAAATCAACTATGCACTATCCGAACATGAAGTCGGAAGTGGATTGGTATTATCATGTCAAGCCGTTCCAACCACCGAAAAAGTGGTGGTCGATTTTGACGTATAGATATATAATTTGGGCGTTCCCACTGAAAAAGTGGTCGGGCTTTCGGTAGTCGCTCTCTGCGAGGAGCTTCAACAAAACCTCAATCCCTAACGCCAACGTTCCCACGAAAGTGGGAATCTCCGAGAAATCGGAAACCCAATAAAAATTGAGATCCCCACGCATGTGGAAACTAAAAATAAAACGTCATACTGAACTTGATTTAGTATCACACAAGAAAAAAGAAAAAGAAAAACAAAGCCTAAATGGAAACTTCAAAAACTTGCATTTAGCATTTTTAATTTAAAATTCATAACTATGAGTGAAGCACAATTAAAAAATCTAGAAGAAATCTTTGAGCAGCGTATTGCCAATGACGAAAAAATTGAACCAAAAGATTGGATGCCTGAAAAATACAGGAAAACACACATCCGACAAATATCGCAACACGCACACTCTGAAATCGTAGGAATGCTACCAGAAGGAAATTGGATTACCAGAGCGCCTTCACTACGTAGAAAAGTTGCCTTACTTGCCAAAGTGCAAGACGAAGCAGGTCACGGATTATACTTATACAGCGCCTGTGAAACCTTAGGAATCTCTCGCGACGAATTGTATGAACAATTACATTCTGGAAAAGCAAAA
Organism: uncultured Kordia sp.; assembly: GCA_964535135.1. Classification (GTDB taxonomy): domain Bacteria; phylum Bacteroidota; class Bacteroidia; order Flavobacteriales; family Flavobacteriaceae; genus Kordia. The sequence goes on along the minus strand of CAZHSA010000303.1, from coordinate 89 downwards.
TACTCTAGTATCTTCAATTATCCAACGGTAACTTGGGCAGACATGGGCGCGATTGGTTGGTTGGTAGATGGTGCTGCTATTATCAATCA
>CAZHSA010000302.1:0-4976 GCA_964535135.1 uncultured Kordia sp. | reverse complement strand
TTGGATTTAATGTGCGACCAGCTGGAAATGCAAGAATGGTTGCTGACAAAGAAGAAATTGATATCAGAACATACTCAATCATCTATGATGCTATCAATGATGTGAAAGATGCAATGGAAGGCTTATTATCGCCAGAAATGAAAGAGGAAATCACAGGAAATGCTGAAATTAGAGAAACATTCAAAATCTCTAAAATTGGTACGATTGCTGGATGTATGGTGACAGATGGTAAGATTTTCAGAAACTCTAACATCCGATTAATTCGTGATGGAGTAGTAATCTATACAGGAGAGTTGGCTTCATTAAAACGTTTCAAAGACGATGTAAAAGAAGTGAGCAAAGGATACGATTGTGGATTGCAAGTTAAAAATTACAATGACATCAAAGAAGGTGATATTGTAGAAGCATTCCAAGAAGTAGCTGTAAAGAAAAAGCTTAAATAAAAACTATACATACACACAAAAAAAAGGATCGCAATTGCGATCCTTTTTTTATATAATAGAGTCAAAAAATTACTTTTTCTTCTTCTTTTTTGGAGGCGTAAAAATAAACGCATTTGGAAACGTTTCTTTCACTTCAATCAAATAGCGTTCGGCTTCCAAACTTGTTCTAAAATTTCCAATCCAAACTTTATAATTTGGCGTTTCAAATTTAATATTTGTCGGGATATCTTTATACTTTGCTTCAAACTTCAGCTTCACTTTTTTCGCATTGCGAAGATTTCCATTAAAAATTTGAATCTTCAATCGGTTGTCATTATCGGTCTCTTTATTGATTTCCTTCTGAAATGTAAGTAATTTGTCAATTTTAGGGTCTTTTGAAATAGAAATCTTACCTTCCTGTCCAAAGGTGTTTTTTGTGTAAAAAAATGTCAAAATCAGTAAACAAAAGCATGTTTTTTTCGCTAAAAATCTCATAATGAATGTAGTTTTGTGCAAATGTAAAATAACCTAACGAACTTAGGCGCAAAAATATTATTTAGAATTACTATAAATTACAAATTAAGAGTTCAGTATAATTTCGCAAATTCACCGCGATTTGTATTTTTGCTCAAATTTGGAACAAGCATGAAACTCTATGCCGTAAACTACATAGAAAAAATCATGCCAAATTAAGAAGACTTTAAGATATGAAAAAGGTGAATCGCCGCAATTCAATTTCAAGAATTTTAGGAACCGCACTAGCGCTAATGTTAGTATTTTCAACTGTTGCATTTGCACAAGATGATGCAGCTATACAAGCAGGTGAAAAGTTATTCAAAGCCAACTGTGCAGCTTGTCATAAAATGGATGCTATGTCAACTGGTCCAGCACTTCGTGGTGTGGAGGCTCGTTTGGATGAAGAAGAAGGGTTAGGAAGAGAGTGGTTGTACAAGTGGATCAAGAATAGTTCTGGTTTAATCAAGTCAGGAGATCCGTATGCTGTAAAAGTATATGAGAAGTACAACAAGCGTCAAATGACAGCGTTTCCAACCTTGTCAAATGAAGATATTGATAATATTTTAGCGTATACAGCGCAGGAGAGAACCACGCCACCGCCACCGCCACCAGGGCTTGGAGGGGAAAAAGTAGTAGAGTCTGGTATGTCTACGCAAGTAGTGTTAATCGCATTAATCGTTTTATTCGGTTTGCTAGCCTTAGGATTAATCCTGGTAAGAAAGACATTGCGTAGATTCGCAATTGCAAATGGAACGGTTAATCTAGAAGAAGAAATAAAAAGACCTTCAATATGGAAAGCATTTGTTCAAAACCAATTCTTGGTGTTTGTAACTACAGTTTTCTTCTTATTAGGTTCCGCATACTTTGCGTATGGGTATCTAATGCAAGTTGGAGTGGATCAAGGGTACGAGCCAATTCAGCCAATTCACTACTCACACAGAATTCACGCTGGTACAAATAAAATAGAATGTAAATACTGTCACTCGTCAGCGAGAGTAAGTAAGCATTCGGGAATTCCTTCCTTAAACGTATGTATGAACTGTCACAAAAACATCGCGAATGTAGCAGATGAGGTGCAGCAAGAAGGAATTACACAATACGGTGTTGACTACAACAAAGAAATTCAAAAATTATATGCAGCTGTAGGTTGGGATCCAGCACAGCAAGAATACGTGAATGAGCCAAAGCCGGTAAAATGGATTCGTATCCATAACTTGCCAGACTTTGTATACTTCAATCACTCGCAGCACGTATCGGTGGCAGGAGTTGAGTGTCAAACATGTCACGGTGAAATTCAAGAAATGGAAATCGTAGCACAGCATTCTCCATTAACAATGGGATGGTGTATCAATTGTCACAGAGAAACCAATGTGAATTTCAAAGACAATGCGTATTACGAAAAAATTCACGAGCAGTTAAAAGATAAATATGGTGTTGAAACATTCAAAGCAGCTGAAATGGGTGCGTTAGAATGTGGTAAATGTCACTATTAATATTAATCAAGAAGCTAATTTTATATATATAATATGGCATCAAACAAGAAATACTGGAAAAGTGTTGAGGAACTAAATGAAAATAGTTCTATTGTTGAGGCACTTAGACAGAATGAGTTTGTAGAAGAAGTTCCTGTAGATGAGTTCTTGGGAGATAAAGAAACCTTAGAGTCTTCTTCAACTTCTCGTAGAGACTTTCTTAAGTACGTTGGTTTTAGTACAGCTGCAGCAACATTAGCTGCCTGTGAAGGACCAGTGATCAAATCTATTCCTTATGTGGTACAACCAGAAACAATCATTCCGGGTGTGGCAGATTTCTATGCAACAACGATTGCAGATGGATATGATTTTGCAAGTATCTTAATTAAAACGAGAGAAGGTCGTCCAATAAAAGTAGAAAACAACAAAGAGGCAGTTACAAAAGGAAGTGCCAATGCAAGAGTTCATGCATCGGTATTATCTTTATATGATAGCATGCGCGTGAAAAAGCCAAAAATTGATGGTAAAGATGCTTCTTGGGATACGTTTGATGCTGAAGTTGGTCAAAAATTAAATCAAATCACTGCTTCTGGAAAGCAACTCGTGTTACTTACGCAAACTTTTGCAAGTCCTTCTGTTGCTAAATTAGTAGGAGAATTTTCTGCGAAATACGGAAATGTAAAGCATGTAGTATATGATGCTGTTTCTGAATCTACTGCATTGGATGCGTTTGAAGCTAAATATGGAGAAAGAGGCTTAGCAGATTACGATTTTTCAAAAGCAGAAGTAATTGTGTCTATCGGAGCAGATTTCTTAGGAGATTGGCAAGGTGGAGGATATGATGATGGATATGCGAAAGGAAGAATTCCTCACGGAAGCAAAGGACACATGAAAATGTCAAGACACGTTCAGTTTGAGTCAAACATGACGTTGTCTGGAGCAAATGCTGATAAACGTGTTCCATTAACAGTGGCTGATCAAAAAGTAGCATTGGCAAAAATATATGCAGGTGTTACTGGAAACAGTGTTTCAGGTAGAAAATTAGCTGACAATGTGGAAAGTGCTATCAAAAATGCAGTTGGGCAACTAAAGCAAGCTGGTTCAAAAGCAGTTGTAGTCACTGGAATCAATGATGTAGATGCGCAAAGTTTAGCATTAGCAATCAATGAAGCATTGGCAAGTAAAGCATTTGACAAAGATGCGCCACGCAAAGTAAGACAAGGAAATGATAAAGCCGTAGCAAAACTAATCAGTGATATGAAAGCTGGTGCTGTTGGTGGAGTCATCATGGCAGGTGTAAATCCTGTATATACACTAGCAAACGGAGACGAATTTGCGGAAGGCTTAAAAGGATTAGATTTAGCAGTAACATTCACACAAAAAGAAGATGAAACTGCTATCAATACAAAATACGTTGCTGCTGCTCCACATTACTTAGAGTCTTGGGGAGATGTAGAGATTAAAAAAGGTCACTACAGCATTATACAGCCAACAATTCGTCCATTATTTGATACAAGACAATTTCAAGATGCTTTATTAAAGTGGACTGGAAATGATAAAACATACTACGAATACTTACGCGCCACATGGGCTGCGGATATCTTAGGAGGCGCTTCTTGGAATCAAGCAGTGCATGACGGAGTATTCAAAGCAACAGCTTCTGTGAGTTTAGCAGAAGAAGCAACAGCTGCCATTGAAGAAGCAGATGCTTCAGAAGAAACGGAAACCGAAACTCCAGCAACGACAAATGTTTCTGCGCAAGCTAGAAAATTAGCAAGTACAGCAGCAGCTTCAGGAATGGAGTTGGTATTGTATACAAAAACAGGAATGGGAGATGGACAGCAAGCCAATAACCCTTGGTTGCAAGAATTCCCTGATCCAATTACCAGAGCTTCTTGGGATAACTATTTAACTGTTTCTCAGGCAGACGCAACTGCAAAAGGATTGAAAAACTGGAATGTTGCCAATGGTGGGTTAAACGGTTCGTATGTAAATGTTACCGTTAACGGAAAAACCATTGAAAATGTTCCTGTAATCATACAGCCAGGTCAAGCACCAGGTACAGTTGGTTTAGCATTAGGTTACGGTAAAAAAGCTGGAATCAAAAAAGATATGCAAACTGGAGTAAACGCTTACAAAGTGTACAACAACTTCAATACTGTTCAAAATGTTTCTGTAGAAGCAGTTGGTGGAGAGCATGAGTTTGCATGTGTTCAGTTGCACAATACCTTAATGGGTAGAGGCGATATCGTAAAAGAAACTACCTTAGAAGTATTCAATACAGAAAATTACCGTGAGTGGAACCCGATGCCACATGTATCTCGTGATCATGAAATGATTGATGCAACAGATGCACGTGCAGATATGTGGGATGAATTTGATCGTTCTATCGGGCACCATTTCAACTTATCAATTGACTTAAACGCTTGTACCGGTTGTGGAGCATGTGTAATTGCATGTCACGCAGAAAACAATGTGCCAGTAGTTGGTAAAACAGAAGTAAGAAGAAGTAGAGATATGCACTGGTTGCGTATTGATAGATATTATTCATCTGAAGATACATTTG
>CAZHSA010000301.1:0-4991 GCA_964535135.1 uncultured Kordia sp. | reverse complement strand
AGCAGCGTATGTAAATGGCGGTTGGACAGGTTTCTTTTCCATCAATGGAACACCTTTTATTGGAACTGAATTTTCTGCGGATGGATTTGATTATAGAATCAATGGTGTGAATCCAAATACCGTTGAATTACGCGGTGGAGGCAGTGGAATCGTTGATTTAGTAGTACCTACTACAACCACTAAAAACGGAATCACATTTGGTATTACTGCGATTGGGTTTCGAGCTTTTGAAAATAGAAACCTGAACAGTGTAATATTACCTGCAAGTCTAGAAATAATTAGTAATGAATCTTTTGAAGCAAATAATTTGTCAACGCTAACGATTCCTTCGGCAGTAACTTCTATTGGAATTAGCGCTTTTTTAAATAACAGTTTAACACAAGTTACTTTTGAATCAGGACCAGAAACTATTGGCGAAAATGCTTTTAGAAACAATCAATTGACAAGCTTAACCATTCCAAGCGGAACAGTTACAATTGGGCGTGAAGCTTTTAGAAATAACCTATTAAGCAGTATAGCCGTTCCAACAGGAGTGATCACGATTGGAAGAGCTGCGTTTAGAGATAATAATTTAATAACAGTTGTACTGCCAAATACCGTAGAAACTATTGATACAGATGCTTTCTTAGACAATCAAATTACAAGTGTAAATCTTCCTAGTAATTTAACAACACTTGGTTCATCTGTTTTTAGAAATAATCAATTAACGAGTATTGTCATTCCAGATGGTGTGACAGTCATCAACCCGCAAACATTTCGAAATAATAATTTACAAAGTGTGACGCTTCCCGCGAATTTACAATCTATTAAAAGTGATTCATTTCGTGACAATGAAATTACAAGTATCAATTTTCCAGCTAGTTTAGTAGAATTACAAGGTTTTGCTTTCCGAAACAATCAATTGACAAGTGTGACCATTCCTACAACTATTTCCACAATTGGAGTCAATACATTCAGTGAAAATCTTTTGACGGCGATTACCATTCCTGCTAACATCACAGCTATTGGGAGTGAAGCTTTTAATAGCAATCCGTTAAACGCAATTACAGCAGACAGTGCTACGCCTGCAACTATTGAATCGAATAGTTTTGGAGGACGAAGCAGCATTAACTTGTCTATCATTCCAAACCAGCAATCGGTCATCGATGATTATGTAGCTGCAGGATGGACAGGTTTTGCATCTATAAATGGAGAATTTCAACTAGGTGCCCGATTTACCGAAGGCGATTTACAATACGAAGTGATTGCCGTAAATCCAAACGAGGTAACCGTGTTAGACATTGCAGATGGATCACAAAATCAAAACATTATCATTCCAGCAACTGTTACCGAATCTAGTACCGTTACTACATTTAGCGTCACTGAAATCATAGACAGCGCGTTTCAAAATACTGGTATAACTTCCGTCGTTATTGGAGCCAATGTATCATCCATAGGAAGCAATGCGTTTTCAGCAACACCGCTAACAGCTATGGATGTACAAGCAACTACGCCACCAACCATTGTTGCATCTAGTTTAGGTGATAGATCGGCTATTAATTTGACCATACCAAACGGAACTGAAACAGCGTATACCAATGCAGGATGGACAGGATTTTTAACCGTAAATGGACAACTGTCAGATGGCGCCATTGGTACAACTTTTATTGATGGAGGAATTACCTATGAAATTACATCGCTCAATCCAAATGAAGTAGCTGTCGATGGAGGTTCTGTTACGGGAGATATAGTCATTCCTGAACAAGCAACTTTTAATACAAATACATTTACAGTAACAAGTATCAATGCAAATGCGTTTCAAAATGATGATATAACAAGCGTAACGATTCCGGCAAGTATTACTACGATTGGTGCCAATGCTTTTAATACAACAAGTTTAGAAGAAGTTATTGCTTTAGGAACCACGCCAGCAACCATTGAAACCAATTCTTTTGGTGAAAATGAAAACATAAGTTTAACCATTCCGAATGGAACAGAAACTACGTATGACAATGCAGGTTGGACAGGATTTTTCTCAGTAAATGGAAGTGGACCATCAGTAGGAAGTAGATTTACCGTGAATGGAATTCGTTATGAAATACTCACACTTTCACCGAATACATTAAGTGCTGTTGCAAGAAACGGAACTGTGCCAAATGGAGACTTTATTTTTCCAGAACTGCTATCAAAAGGTGGTTTAGATTTTACGATTACTACCATTGGAAACTCAGCTTTTAGAAATAGAAGTGTACGTACTATAAGTCTCCCAAGCACCTTAACAACCATAGAATTTAGAGGATTTCGAGACAATGTTGTTTTACGAAGTGTGACGATTCCTGCAGGTGTAACCTCAATTGGTTCAGAAGCATTTTTTAGCACAGGTTTGACAGAAATTATTTCAGAAAGTGTAACTCCGGCAACTGTAAATGCTGGAACTTTTGGAGATAGAACGAAAACAGATTTATTTATCCCACAAGGCACCAGACAAGCATATACAGATGCCAATTGGACAAGTTTTAAATCCATTATAGAACAAGGAACTGTAATTGTAGAACCGAAAGTATTTTTACAAGGAGCAGCGTTAAGTCCTAATACAGGAGAAGAGAACCTGATGCGAGATGATTTGCGCGTAGCAGGAATTATTCCTACCACTTCTCCTTATATAGACGGACTTACGTGTAATGCCAATGTGTTTAATACCACAGGAAATGACGCTATTGTTGATTGGGTTTTTGTGGAATTGCGTGATGCTGCAGATAGTTCAATAGTGATAGAAGGACGCTCGGCTTTATTACAACGCGATGGAGATATAGTGGATGTGAACGGAGGTGGAATTTTACAATTTACGTCACCAATTGAAAACTATTTTGTAGCTATCAAACATAGAAATCACTTAGGTGTGATGACAAACACGGCACAACAATTAGATGGAAGTCGTGTAAATGTAGACTTTACAGATGCAACTGTTCCAATTGCTTTTGGTGCGAATGCACAAACGGATGCAGGAATGCCAGTTGATACCTTGGGAATGTGGTCAGGAAATGTAAATGGTGATAGTTTTGTACAATATTTGGGAGGAACACCAGATACGACAGCGATCTTATCGGCAGCACTCAACGATCCAGGGAACTTTTTAAACTTTTCTACCTTCATCATCAATGGGTATAACGACAATGATGTAAACATGAGCGGAACTACACAATATGAAGGTGGATCGGCAGACTCGCCACTCATTCTACAAAATGTATTAGCGCATCCTGGAAACTTTTTAAACTTTAGTACCTTTCAAATACAAGAACAATTGCCAACAAATTAATTATAAATAGTATCATACTTTGTTGTTAGTACGATAAATTGTAAGTGAAAAGGTAATACACTTTTGTTGTGTTACCTTTTTTAAGTTTCTTTGAAAAAATGAAATTGTAACTTTGTTACTTAGCCTCCAAAACTATTATAAAAACGCACGAGATGAATATGCCCAAGATACTACTGTTGTTTTTTTTATATGCTTTGTCAAGCACTGCACAAGTAAAAGATAGTATTGTAGATGCATTAAAGTTTCAAATAGAAAACGCAACAACAGATTCTATAAGGCTATCTTTAAAAGCAGATTTGGGAAATCGTTTGGCATTTTTTGACCGTGCTATTGCGAAAGAAGTGCATTTAGAAATAGAAAAAGAACTCAACGAAAAAGGGGATAACAGCAAGTATTACCAAATGTTAAAAGCTGAGGTATTGTACAGTTTATCCAGTATGAACTCCAATCTTGGAAATTATCCAGAAGCATTACACTATGCCAACGAAGGGTATGAATTGGCTTCCTCAATTCTTTACAACAGAATTGCCGGAAAGTGTATTAGCAATATTGGCGGCGTATACAAACAAATGAATGATTTTGAAAAGGCAAAAAAATATTACAAACGTGCTTTAAAAATGCAAGTGTATGATAGTATTCCTAGAGGTTTGGTGATTTCGTTGAATCGCTTGGGAGCATTATATGTAGAAGAACAGAAATATGATTCTGCCCGATTTTATTTCGAGAAATGTTTAGCCGTTCCACAAATTACGCAAAAATATACCATACGCGTTCAAACAAACATAGCAAATACGTATGTGTATGAAAACAAACTGGATGTTGCGGCAAAAACATTTACAGAAAATTTAAAATATCTGAATACAACCAACGAATATCAGCATTTGTCAAACAATCATTTAAGTTTAGCCAATGTGTATAATAAACAGCAACAATATAAAAAAGCTTCGGTTCATATTGACAGTGCGATTGTATATGCAAAAAAGATAAATTCTCGTTTATTGCTACAATGGTCGTACTACAGAAAATCAGAAATTGATCATAATAATAAAGAATATGCCAATTCACGAGAAGCCTTTTTGGTATATGACGCATACAAAGATTCATTGGTCACTGAAAGCAGGGCCAAACGGTTGGCAGATTTGGAATATGCGTATCAATTTGAAAAAGAAAAACAATTAGCAGCTGCCAATCTCCAAAATGCACAATCTAAAAAAACCTTGTATATCATTTTGTGGATTATTTCTACTATTGGCGCAATGATCGCGTATATCTTGATTCGAAAAAATAACAAACAGCGATTGCAATTGGCAAAAAACCAAATTGAGGTGAAAGAGGTTGAAAAGTTAAAAGCTGATTTGGCGTTGGCAAATCGTGAAAAAGAACTCAAAAAAATAGTCATAGAAAACTCAATTACCGAAGAAGTGCTAAACAAAACTTTAGATGATATCAAAGACATCATCACATTTGAGAATGAACAGGAACGAAAATCGGCATTAAAGTCTTTATCGGCTTCTTTACTTTCCGAAAAAAACTCAAAAAGTTTTACGAGCAACTTGCAAAATTACTTAGGTGAAGTAAGTATGGATTTTAAAGTGCAATTAGACACACATTTTCCAATGATAAAAGCGCGTGAAAAAGAATTATTATATTTAATGAAATTAGGATTAAGCACTTCTGAAATTAGTAAAATTGTCAA
>CAZHSA010000300.1:0-4998 GCA_964535135.1 uncultured Kordia sp. | reverse complement strand
GTCGGATATTGGATTGTCACGTTCGCTATTATGGGCGGAATTGTCAATGCTTGGGTATAAATAAGTATATAAAAACAGAAGAGGCTGTCTGAAAAGTATTAGCAAGCGTCATTCTGAACTTGATTCAGACTCTCATTGTATTGATTTTCAATAATAATGAGAAACCGAATCATGCTGAATCAAGTTCAGCAAAAGAGTTCGGTTTGACGAAATTGCAACTTTTTAGATAGTCTCTTTATAAATTTAATCAAATCGTTTTTAACCTTTCCAAATAGAGTAATTCAACCCAATTACATACGGAACGCCTTGATTTACGGTAATATCCAACGCTTTTCCACCGCCGCGATGTTCATACCAGCGATTCAAGCGATGACGAAAAATTCCGTTATTAACGCCAATTACCCAAACGGTTCCATCTCGATCACAAGCAATCTTTTGCCCAATACCTCTTCCGCGAAGTTGTATCCATCCCATTCCATTTCCGCGCCAAATACTGCCATCTTCAGCAATAATATACGGAATTCCGTTATGTGCTGCGATGTCAATAGCAGTTCCTCCGCCAGGATACAAATTCCAATTGCGACCATCAAAAGAGAATATATTATTGTTCAAACCAATCAGCCATAACTTTCCATTATCGCTATAAATTCGTTTTCCCAATCCATTGCCACGCATCGGAACCCAGCCAGCACCTGTTCCTTTCCAAATACCATTATTCAACCCAATAATATAAGGTGTTCCATTATGCACGGCAATATCAATGGCTTTTCCGTTGCCAGGATACTCTTGCCACAAACGGCCATTATATGAAAAAATGCTATTTCCCATGCCAATCACCCAAAGTTTTCCGTTATCATTACAAATAGCTTGACCTTTTCCGCCACCGCGAAGTTGTTTCCAAACTTGGGCATCTACAGAAGTACTAAAAAAGAGAAGTAAAATGAGCGTGTATATAATTTTTTTCATTGTAGAATTATTAAAGGTTGGTTTCTAAAAATACAAATTTAATGCCATTCATAAATCATAGAAAGTTGGAAGTAATAAAAAAAGCCTTCAAAACATATGTCTTGAAGGCTTTTCATAGCAAATAAGATTATTTTATTCGCCTCTATCTCGTTTCCCTGGATACGCAATAGTACCATGTTCTGCTAAGTCTAATCCTTTTTCTTCAACTTCTGCACTCACACGCAAACCAATAGTTTTCTTAAGTGTGTACAATACAATAAAAGATAAAACAATAGCCCAAACAGCATATGCTAAAACTCCGATTGCTTGCGAACCTAATTGCGAAGCGCCACCGCCATTAAAAAGTCCAATTCCTTTATCGCCGTCAATTCCCCAAAGACCTATCACTAAAGTTCCCCAAGCACCTACAACGCCATGTACAGAAACTGCACCAATAGCATCATCTATCTTAAGTTTTTTCTCAATAATTTCAATTGAGAATACGACCAATATACCACCAATGAGACCAGCTAAAACAGCGCCACCACTTGACATGTTACCACAGCCAGCTGTAATACTAACTAAACCAGCCAATGCACCATTTAATGTCTGTGCTAAATGCGGTTTTCCATACCATATCCACGTAGTAATCAATGCAGCTAAACCACCTGCGGCTGCCGATAAATTAGTTATTAATACAACATTAGAAGCACCTACAGCATCAGCGCCGCCCCAAGCGAGTTGCGATCCTCCGTTAAAACCAAACCAACCTAACCATAAGATAAATACACCTAAAGTTGCCATAATTTGGTTGTGCCCAGGAATAGGGAATACTTTTCCATCCACAAATTTTCCAATTCTTGGTCCTACTAAAATAGCAGCGACTAATGCTGCCCAACCACCAACTGAATGTACAATAGAAGATCCAGCAAAGTCAATAAATCCAAGTTCCGTTAACCAGCCTTCACCTTGCCACTGCCATCCTCCAGAAATAGGATAAATTACTGCAGTCATTACTAAAGAGAAAATGATATAGGTAGAATATTTTGTTCTACCGGCAATAGCTCCAGAAACAATAGTAGCAGCAGTAGCGGCAAACATCGTTTGGAAGAATAAATCAGCGCCTTCTCCTTGGAATAATCCGCTCCAGAAAAACCAACCGTTAGAAGTGTCTCCATACATTAAAGAATATCCAACTATCCAGTACGTCAAAGAACCTACGCAAATATCGAGTACATTTTTCATAGCGATATTTACTGCATTCTTAGAACGTGTCATACCAGATTCAACAAGTGTAAAACCTGCTTGCATAAAGAATACTAAGATTCCTGAAAGTAGCATCCAGAGCATTCCCATATCTGTGTTAATGGCGCTAACCGCAGCTTCGATGTCTTGAGTTGTGGCAGGACTTGCGTCTTGAGCTGTAATTATAGTTGGTAAAATTGTTAAAAAATTATCCATCATAATTGTATTTGATTATTAATAATTAGTTCGTTAAAATTTGTAAACAGCACCTAAAACAAACGATGCTAAACTTTTTGTTGGCATTAAATCGGTGTCAATGAAGATATCTTCAGAACCACTATCGAGACGTAGTTCTGGCTTAATAATTAAATCTTCTTCAATTACATAACTACCAGTAAGTGTTACCGCAAACACACTTGGATCATCACTTATGGCATCGCTTTGTGTTTGAAAAAATTCACCACGTAGCCCAATAGTTAAATCTTCCGTAGTGCTATATTGTGGATACAGTGCCGCGCCATAAAATCCTTCACCTTCATTATCTGCGTATGCTGCGTTAATTCCAATAAATAAGTCTTCTGTAGCATCAAAACCTCCTGTATAATCAATCTCAAAGCCTAGTCCAGCTTTGTCATATAATAAATTTAAAAATTGATCGCTGTAGCCTAATTGTGCACCAACAGCATAACTGCCATCGGGATTAAACTCAGTAACATCCGTTTGATTAAAGACACCCAGCATTAAGCTGAACTTTTCAGACAAGGTAAAATCAGCTTTCAAACCAGTATGTGAAAAAGGACCGTTTGAAAACAAATAAGAAGTACTATAGTTAAAGTTTCCTATCGGAGAAATAACTTCATACCCTAAAAAAGTATTAAACTTTCCAATAGTCAGTTTTGTGTTTTCACTAATATTATAATATGCATATAACTGATTCAACACGGTAGCACTAGCAGCTTCCCCTCTAGGACCAAAAACTAAATCGGCTACACCACCTATTTTCCCTTTTTCATAACTAGCAATAAGATTCGCCATTCCTAAAGAAAAACCTGCGGTATCTGCAAAAGAAGTTGAGGGTGCAATTTGATTGTCGTCATTTGGAGCTGTAAAATTGGTTCTGTAATATGCATCTACACTTCCTTCAAAGCTGAATTTTTTTACAGGTGTATCAGAACTTTCTTGTGAACTTACTGCTAAAGTTGTAAGCAATAATGTGAGCGTAAAAAATCGTTTCATAAAATTTACATTTTTTTGATTAGTCGAACTCAAAACTATGTAAACTTTATTTTAACCCTCAAAAAAATAGGGGTAAAATTGTAATTTTTACGATTATATAAATTTTAGCCCTATTTTTTTTGGGGGTTAATTTTTTTTTAAGAATTTTTTAACGAATTGATAATATCAATTTTAAAAAATCATCACTATTTGTGCTAAAAAAATAATTATTCTGTAATAAAAAGTGTTTTGCGAAAACGTTTTCGCAAAAAATTAACATTTAAGGCAGTATATTTTTAGATGTGATTTTCATAAAATAACCCACAAAAATTACTGATTTCTCATTGAAAAGCACCCTAAATTATCAATTTAAGAAAAGTGTTTCCCCTTTTTTTATTATAAAATTCTTGCTTCTATATTAGACAACAAATTATGGTATAAAAAACCGCTAAAATATAAGATGATGCTAAAGAAACAAGGACTCTATTTGCCAGAATTTGAACATGACAATTGCGGCGCGGGATTTATATGTAGTTTAACAGGAAAACGTTCGAATGACATTATTCATAAAGCACTTGAAATTTTAGTAAAACTAGAACACCGTGGTGCGGTAAGTGCCGACGGAGTTACCGGTGATGGTGCCGGAATATTGATAGACATTCCTCATAAATTCTTTGAAAAATCGTGTGATTTCAAATTGCCAAAAGTTGGCGAATACGCAGTAAGTAATGTATTTCTCCCTAAAAAGGACAATCAGCGTGAATTTTGTATAGATGTTTTTGAACATGAAATCAAAAATCAAGGGTTGCAACTCATCGGTTGGCGAGATGTTCCTGTAAATAATACGATTTTAGGTGAAATTGCCTCAGAAACGGAACCGTTTGTAAAGCAACTATTCATCGGTAAATCAGAGAAAAAGCAATCAGATCGCGATTTCAACTTGAAACTATTTGCCGCTCGAAAAATCACGGAACACACCATATATAATTCCAAACTATCACAACAGAAATTTTTCTACGTTCCTAGTCTGTCTACAAAAATCATCATTTTTAAAGGCTTGCTAAAACCAGAACATATTAATGAATACTATTTAGATTTATTTGATGCCGATTTAGATACGCGTTTGGCGTTGGTACATCAGCGATTTTCAACGAATACCTTCCCAACATGGGATTTGGCGCAACCGTTTCGATATATCTGTCATAATGGTGAAATAAATACCCTTCGCGGGAATGTTTCTCGTATGTTTTCACGCGAAGAAATCATAAAAAGCCCATTATTTGGAGACGATATAAAGCAAATATTACCAACCATTCTACGTGGAAAATCTGATTCCGCAACCTTAGATATGGTAGTGGAATTATTACTCATGTCTGGTCGTTCACTGCCAGAAGCAATGATGATGTTAGTGCCAGAAGCATGGGAAAAAAACCCAAACATGTCAGACGCTAAAAAAGCATTCTACGAATACAATTCTTGTTTAATGGAACCTTGGGATGGCCCAGCCTCTATTCCGTTTACGGATGGTAATTACATCGGAGCCGTTTTAGACAGAAACGGATTGCGTCCATCACGATATACAGTAACAAAACA
>CAZHSA010000299.1:3760-5004 GCA_964535135.1 uncultured Kordia sp. | reverse complement strand
AGGTGTCTTTAACTTTTTGTAAAACTTTTTTTATGTCTTGCTCTTTTGCTTTTGGGTAAATTAACAAAACTTCTTCTTTATCCACGACAATATAATCATTTAATCCATCAATTACCACGACTTTTTTATTCGTTGTACGGATCATATTTCCACTTGCATCCTGCAATATAGGTTTTGCATTGACGACCGCGTTACGGTTTTCCTCTTTATCCAATTTGTCATATAAACTTCCCCAAGTTCCTAAATCGTTCCAGTCGAATGTTGCTGGCAACACGTATACTGCCGTCGCATGCTCCATGATGGCATAATCAATGGAAATGTTTTCAGACTTCCTATAATTGTCACGAATAAAGTCGTCTTCGAAGTCTGTATTGTATACCGAAATTCCTTTTTCAAACAAAGCATATAACGTTGGTTGAAATTTTTGGAAAGATGTTACAATGGTTTCTACACTCCAAATAAAAATTCCTGCATTCCACAAGTAATTTCCGCTTTCTAAAAACGTTTTTGCCGTTTCATAATCGGGTTTTTCTGTGAATTTATGCACTTTTTTAATCGCGCTTTCACTTTTTTCAAAGTTGATATATCCGTATCCTGTATTGGCAAATGTAGGTTGAATTCCCAAGGTCATTAATACATTTTCATCCGAACATTTATTAAAAGAAGCTTGCAAATTGTCTATAAAAGCTGTTTCGTCTTCAATCCAATGATCACTTGGCGCAACAACCATGACAGCATTTGGATTTTCTTTCTGAATTTTGAGCGAAGCATATAAAATACAGGGTGCTGTATTGCGCATGGCAGGTTCTAGCACCACTTGTTTTTGCGTTGCATCTGGCAATTGTTCTAAAACCAGATCGTTATATTTTTCATTCGTAAGAATGTAAATGTTTTCTTTTGGAATTAACTTTGAGAGTCTACTAAATGTCTTTTGAATCAGCGTTTCTCCTGTTCCTAACATATCGTGAAACTGCTTTGGAAAGCTCGAAGTACTTACCGGCCAAAAACGCGACCCTACGCCGCCAGCCATGAGAATAGCATAATAATTCTTGTTCATTTTCGTCATTTTTCGTGGTAGGTTTGTATTAAAGAAGCAATATAATACAGATTGTGCAAATACCTAACAAAACTGTAGATTATTAACGGCTTGATAACGATGATTGGTAGTTGAAAGATTGTCTTTTGTTACATTTTATTAAAATTTACAAACTAACAACATTATCATCCCCAAACCATTCTTTTGC
>CAZHSA010000299.1:0-3750 GCA_964535135.1 uncultured Kordia sp. | reverse complement strand
AGATTATTAACGGCTTTATAACGTTGACATGCAAATAGCATACGAAGATTGAAATCTGTGGCCTGTGCAATGTTAGCAATTCGAAATAATGATTTGCACAAAGTTTAAAGACAATAGAAACGACAAAAAACCGTTTGATAGCTACCAACTTTTTCCACATAGACCATTCTTTATGAAGCACATCTATTTTCTTTTTGCAGTTACTTTTCTTTTAGTCGCTTGCCAACAACCTACAAAAACTGGTTTTAATAATTTTTCGAGTTTGTCAGATACTTTAGTGGTGAAAATGAAAAAGCAAAAAGGCGACGGTCTGTTTCAAATTGGTGCGGCAACACCAAAGTTTAAACCTGTAATGAGTGATTTTCCGTACGAAATTAAGTTTCCCACAAATATTGACAGTTTACAACGGACACTTTTCACACCAAATTTTAGAGAGAAAAAGAACTATTATGTGGATATCCTTACTGGAACTCAGCATGAAAAAAAAGTATTTATAGTCGATGAAAATAATAATAAAGATTTGACCGATGATGCCATAAGACCTCTTGAAGTGATGGAATGGAACTCAACAAAAAGCTTGGTGAAGTGTTTATATACTTTTTCAGAAGGAACACTAACAATTCAAGATAGTTCTTGGTTAAAAATTGGCACTTCCAACAAAAACACCTTAGTCAGCAGAAGTGATCATGTATTGGGTACTTTTACTTTAGACTCAAATAGTTATACAATAATGGTAGCCGATCCTAGAAACCTCAGTTTTACTTACGATATACATCCAGAACTGGCAATTATAAAAGAGCAAACTAGAGAAAAAGACACACTTGCCAAGCGTGATATTATACATTATGGAGAATTTGTAAAGTTGCATACAACTTATTATAAATTTCACAATATTTCTAGTAATGGCTCACAAATCACATTGATCAAAGAGAAAGATTTTGATACAAAAATTGGCACTCAAATCGGCATGCTCGCGCCTAAATTCACAGTCGTGACTACTGAAAAAGATACGATTAAGAGTAGTGATTTACGCGACAAAACAACGGTTATTGCCAATTCTTGCGGTTGTGGCGGCGATACAGCATCTACACAAGCTTTTTACGATATGCAAGTTGCGTTTCCAAAATTTAACATTTTACATATAGATTCGAACATTCAAAAAACAGATAGCGGATTGCATATAGATTTCTACAACAAGTTCAATAAAGATTTTTACGAAAAATACAGAGGTCAATACTGTTTGCGTGTTTGTTATGTGATTGGGAAAAGTGGAAGAATTCTAGATACGTTTTTAGTTACTGATTGGAAAAATGCGTTGTTGGAACTTGTAAAAGAATAGTAATCAACTCCGCAACAACTCCACTTCCGCATTTGGATTGAATAAATACACACGACCGGAAGAAACTTCTACACATTCATAACGTTTTACACGTTTATTTCCACGTTTGAAAACTTTCCCGTTGTGCAATCGGAATGTACTTCCATGTGGAATTTCAAACACATAGTTTTTATCATTTTCAGGATCATATTGCTTGAGTGCCAAGGCAAATTTAGCATCGGTGTCACTACTTGCTTTCGGGTTTTTGAAATGATTTGCGACAATTGGCAATATCTTCATCGGAAATATTTGCGGATTGATGAAGGGTAACATTAATTGTTGAAAAGTTCGTTTCCACTCAATTCCGTGTGGTTTTATAAAACGCCCAAATTTTTCATAGGCAACTAAGTGCGCAATTTCATGAATTAAAGTCACAAAAAAGCGGTATTTATTTTCGCCAGCATTTACGGTAATCATGTGCCTACCATCGGGCATTCTGCGATAATCACCATGTCTAGTAACACGTTGATTGACGATTTTTAAGTGTACCTGATGCGCTTTGATAAGTTCAAAAGTAGGATCAACGGCGCGTTCGGGAATGTATTTGGCTAGTATTTCTTTCACGGTGAGACAAAAGTACACATTTGTTTTGAAACCAAATAACGATTCTAAATTCACAAACTGACGATTTCGGGAATGAAAGTCGTCAGTTTGTGTTATATATTGATTTGATTATGCTCTCGCTTTTCTCCATCTTCTAAAAAAGAAGATTCCAACAATGATTACCAAAATGATTGGCCAAATCGATAAAATGCCAATGAGTAGATTCTGAATAAAATTCCAACCTCCTAACAATGCTTCTTTAGCTTTGACACCAAATCCCTTTTTGTAACTTACTGGCTGTTCTTTATATTCAATAGTTTCATAAATTTCTACTTGAATGGTACTAAACGCTACTCGACTACTCATGTATTTGAGCTTTCCTTGCACGACTTCAATTTCTTCTTGAATGATGCGCAATTGATTTTCTGTCGCCAAAATATCTTTCACGGTTTTTGCATTTTTTCGTAAGACTGCTTCCAAACGTTCTTTCACTTCTATTTTGGTTTGTAAGCGCGTTTGTGCGTCCATATATTTTTCTGTGACATCGGTTGTAGAAATGTTGACATAATCGGTTTCTTCAGCAAATTTCTGAATGCCGTCTAATACAGTGTCAAAGTTTTCTTTGGGAATTTTGATCGTGAATCGGTTTTTCTTTTCGTTGTAATTTTTATCATAACGCAATTCTGAAATATAGCCGCCTTGCAACTGCATCATCTGCTTAATGTCAGTCAGTGCTTTTCCAATATCTTTTACCTTATAGCGCGTACTTGCGGTTTTGATAATTTTTAAGTTTTCGGGAATGTTTGAAGCTAAAGTTTGATCATTACTTGGTGCTGTATATCGAAAACCTTGACCTTTTTCTTTAACATCATACTGAATATCTGTAGTGAGCGCATCTACGCCATCATAATCGTTTCTGAGATCGACATTTTGTAACGTTACTTCTTCCTTTAAAGATTCCTGACTATACTCATTACATGATATAAAGAGTAATAGTAGCAAAATGAATAATGACTTTTTTACCGTATGTTTTCGTGTGATTGCATTCATAATTTTATATTTTTAAGGATTACGAATACAAACCTATCAGAGTTTCTGCAAGAAGTTTTGTAAAGTACTTGTAACGGCTTTGTAAATTAGTTTGCAAAATACAAACAATTGATTATCTGATTTTTACACTTTATTTGAACACAGAAAAAACATATCATTTTTCACGCTTAAAGGAGCAAATTGCAGCTACATTTCTGGCTTCACATGCTGCTTCAAGCGATATTCGTGAGTGGAAAGGCAACACCATTACAGATTTTCAAGAAGATTTACGCAGTAAAACCAAAGGAAGTATTAGCGAGAAATGGTTTTATACGTATATTAAGAATGATGCTGAAAAATTACCGCGCATTGACATGCTAAATTTACTTAGCATATATGTTGGTTATGAGCATTGGGATGATTTTATACAGAAAGTTGAAGTTGAAGTCGAAACTGAAGTTGAAAAAAAGAGAGCGTCTTTTCCAAAATTTTTATGGCTGATTTTACTACTTCCCTTACTTGCGTTTGGAGTTTACAGTTTGTACCCAACCGAGAACAATTTTTCTTTTTGTTTTGTAGATGCAGATCAGCGAGAAACTATTACGAAAATTCCGTTGGATATTGAAGTGATTCGCGAGGATGAAACTTCTTTGTACTTTCAAACAGATAGCTTGGGTTGTTTTTCATATACAACTTCTGAAAAGCAGTTGACATTTGTGGTAAAATCACCGTATCATAAAACAGACACAATTGTGCGACATATCAATTCGAGCTCACACAAAACTGTGCAATTGCAAACG
>CAZHSA010000298.1:2132-5024 GCA_964535135.1 uncultured Kordia sp. | reverse complement strand
CGATTAAATAACGTTGATTTCCCTACATTTGGTCGTCCTACGATGGCTACTATATTACTCATTTCGTTCTTTTTGTGCCTGCAAAGGTACATTTTCTGCGGAAGCGTAAAAAGTAATTTCGAGTAAGTTTTTAGGGTTTTTAGTTTTTGATGGAATTAATGTTGTGTAGATAGACAGTTGATTCAAATAAAAATCATTGTTTTCTTTAGGAAGTTTATTCAAAATGCTATAATTCAGCTTGTTATTTCCATCTTTTATCACATGATATTTATCAGATTTTGTTTTGGTGGAATGTTTTATTTTTAAAATCATCAAAATGGCTAGTATGAGTTTAGGAGAAGAAATTGTGTTGCGACCGCGGTTTCAACTGGAACTTTCGGAATCGTCGGAAACTGTTTTAAGTCGTTTGGAAGCTACGAAAAATAGTCAAAAAGCGTTTGTTGTTTCTCGAATTGATCAGCATGTGTTTATTCGAATTCCGAAAGCACAACAACATTTTTGGTCGCCACAATTGCATATAGAAATTGACGAGATTGATGAACATAGTTCACTATTACACGGACTTTTTGGACCGAGTCCGACCGTTTGGACCTTTTTTATGTTTTTACACTTTTTGGTGGCGTGTTTGTTTATAGGATTTGGCGTTTGGGCATATTCCAATGCTACTTTAGGAAATTCGTATGCTATTCAAGTCGCGGTTATGTTTTTCATGGTACTAATTTGGTTTGTGTTGTATTTTGGCGGGCTCTGGGGAAAAGCATCGGGAAAGCAGGAAATGTTGGCGTTGTATGGTTTTTTGAAGGAAACCCTTTTATTGAAATAGTATTGAGTATTGAGTATTGAGAAGTTGCAAAGAACAATTCAACATTTAAAATAAAAGCCGAGAAAATATTCAAAAACCAGTAACGAATAAAAAAGTTAGCATGTTGAATTTTAAATTGAAAACTCAAAATGTAAAATACTTTACCCAGCAACCAACAACTACTTTTTATTATTATACCCAAAACGCTTTAACTGCTTGGCATCACTACGCCAGTTTTTGTTGACTTTAACGTACAATTCAATGTGAATTTGCTTCCCAAAGAATTTCTCCAAGTCTTTTCGCGCTTGTATTCCCACGGTTTTGATAGCGCTTCCTTTATGCCCAATGATGATTCCTTTTTGGGTTTCGCGTTCCACCATGATGACAGAACGAATACGAATGATGTCTTCTTCTTCAAAAAACTCTTCCGTTTCTACCTCAACAGCGTATGGAATTTCTTTTTTGTAGTTTAATAAGATTTTTTCGCGAATGGTTTCGTTGACAAAGAAACGCTCAGGTTTGTCGGTCAATTGATCTTTTGGATAGAAAGCCGGCGACATCGGAAGCAATTCAATAATTCTTGAAAATACTTGTGGCACATTGAAGTTTTCCAACGCCGAAATCGGATAAATTTCTGCCGTTGGCACTTTTTCGCGCCATAATTCCATTTGTTCTTCTAGTTCTTCTTGTGAAGATTTGTCGATTTTATTCAACAATAATAATACAGGAATTTCGCTATTGACAATTTTCTTAAAAAAGGCTTCGTCTTTTAAACTCTTCTCGCCAATTTCTACCATATAAATTAGCACATCTGCATCTTCAAAGGCAGATTTTACAAAATCCATCATAGATGATTGCAATTCATACGCAGGTTTTATAATGCCTGGCGTATCCGATAAGATTACTTGAAAATCTTCACCGTTTACAATTCCTAAAATTCGGTGACGTGTCGTTTGTGCTTTTGAAGTGATGATGGATAGTTTTTCACCAACAAATGCATTCATTAACGTTGATTTTCCAACATTCGGGTTTCCAATGATATTGACAAATCCTGCTTTGTGTGCCATAAATGATAATAGATTTCTGCTGTAAATTTAGGCTGCAAAAGTACATATATTTCTCTAGAAATAGCACCTTTATTACATTTTTCATAAAACTGATTCTCAACCCATTACCCACTTTTTTAAAGATTTTATACGCATGATTTTTTGCTTTTTTCAAAAAAAACAGTTAAACTTTTAGTTTTTAATAGTAATACTATTATATTTGTGAAATCAGTATGGAAAATCTACAAGTACATATCGTTATTAGTCAAGAGTTATACACAAAAAATCCTGAGTCTTCTGCATTGGGAAAAAAAATTGTATCCCGAAGTATTGAAATGATTGATGAACTCGGTTTTGAAGCGTTTACGTTCAAGAAGCTTGGACAATCTATTGGCTCTAATGAGAGTTCTATTTACCGTTATTTTGAAAGCAAGCACATGCTTTTAGTGTATTTAATTTGTTGGTATTGGAGTTGGGTTGAGTACAAATTAGTGTTTGCTACGAACAATATTCCATCTCAAAAAGACAAATTGAATGCGGCTATTGAAATTTTAACACGTAAAGTTGATGTTGATAATTCATTTTCTTATATTGACGAAATAATTTTGAATAGAATTATCATCGCTGAGTCCTCAAAAGCGTATCATACCAAAGATATTGATACCGAGAACGAAAAAGGATATTATAAAGTCTACAAACGTGTGGTACAACGCGTGAGTAATATGGTGACAGATTTGAACCCAACTTTTGAATATCCGAACATGCTCATATCAACTGTGATTGAAGGTGCGCACCAGCAACGTTATTTTTCTAAACATTTACCATCGTTAACCGATGTAAAACAAGGAAAAGATGCGATTGTAAAATTCTATACAGATTTAGTTTTTAAAGTTATTAATTGATATGTTACACACGCGCAAATATATGTTTAGTTTCGTAAGGCAAGTTGCCTTCGTACTTGTGCTTTGTGCTTTGTTTTTACAACCTATCATTAAAACATATACGCTTTTAGCAGATGCACCGTATGAATTAGTTGATTACGAT
>CAZHSA010000298.1:0-2032 GCA_964535135.1 uncultured Kordia sp. | reverse complement strand
TTTAAGCTAACTACGAATTGAGCACAGATAATTTACACAGTGTATCAATTCACAAAACATTTACTTACTATAATGAATAGTTCAAACCCATTTAAAAATTTTAAAGCAGATATCCCTGCAAGTATTGTTGTATTTTTTGTGGCATTACCTTTATGCTTAGGTATCGCCCTAGCCAGTGGAGCGCCACCCATATCAGGTTTAATTGCAGGAATTGTAGGAGGTATCATTGTTGGTATCATGAGTGGCTCACAAATTGGAGTGAGTGGCCCAGCCGCAGGATTGGCTGCTATTGTTTTTACAGCAATAAAATCTTTAGGTTTTAATGACTTTTTAGTTGCTGTTGTATTAGCTGGCGTTATACAAATCATATTTGGGGTTTTACGACTCGGTATTATTGGATATTTTTTCCCTTCATCCGTAATTAGAGGAATGCTTACTGGTATTGGTATCATTATTATCCTAAAAGAGATTCCGTATTTCTTTGGGTATAATCCACCAAAGGGAGAAGGTACATTTTCTGCTATCGGAGCTACATTTTCTAACATAAGCATTGGAGCTACCGTTGTAGGTCTTATTGGAATTGCAATACTGTTACTATGGCAAAACGTTTTGTCGAAAAAAGCTAAAATTTTTCAACTAATACAAGGACCGTTAGTTGCTGTAGTTGTTGGTATTATATTTTATATAACCTTAGGTGGTTCGGAAAGCTTAAGCATTGCTACTGAAAATTTGGTAAAAGTTCCTATAACTGATAGTATTGATTCTTTTTCCAAGTTGTTTGAATTTCCAAATTGGGCCGTAATTACTAAGCCTGAAATATTAATTACAGCTTTCACAATTGCATTAGTCGCTAGTTTAGAAACTTTATTATGTGTAGAAGCTACAGACAAAATTGATCCTTTAAAGCGTGTAACACCAACCAACAGAGAATTGATTGCACAAGGAACAGGAAATGTGGTTTCTGGATTAATTGGAGGATTACCTATTACACAAGTAATTGTACGAAGTTCTGCTAATATTCAATCGGGTGGACGCACTAAAATGTCTGCAATTGTGCATGGTTTCTTTTTATTAATTTCAATTATTTTAATTCCAACCATACTTAATAAAATACCATTAGCAGTATTGGCTGCTATACTATTTATAGTTGGATATAAATTAGCAAAACCTTCCGCATTTAAAAGCATGTGGGATGCAGGATGGATGCAATTTGTTCCTTTTATCGTCACGGTATTGTTGATTGTATTTAAAGATTTATTATGGGGAATTGGAATTGGGTTAACCATTGGTATTATAATTACACTTTATAAAAGTTATCAAAACTCACACTTTTTACACAAAGAAGCACAAGAAGGAGATGGAAATAAGATAAAAATGACACTTGCTGAAGAAGTAACTTTCTTTAACAAAGCTACTATTTTGAAAGAATTAGACAACCTACCTCGCGATACGTATTTAGAATTAGACGTTAGTAAAACGAGTTACTTAGACCATGATGTTATTGAAATTTTAGACGATTTTAAAGAAAAAGCTAAAAATAGAAATATTAATGTGAAACTTATTTCACAAAGAGGCACGGTAGAAAACCCTGAAAGTTATCTGAATTTTTTTAAACTAAGACCCAAATTATAAAAACGCCTCAACACTAATTTAACATATAATTTAAAAATATTAATATGAAAGCACAAACAAAAGAAACACAAGCTGTCATGACTCCAGATTCGTCTATCCAAGCTTTAATAGATGGAAACAAACGCTTTATGGACAATATGCAAGTTTCTCGCGACTTACTCGATCAGGTTTCTGACACAAGTACAGGTCAATATCCATTTGCAACTGTTTTAAGTTGTATTGATTCGCGTGTTTCCTCTGAACTGATTTTTGATCAAGGAATTGGAGATATTTTTAGTGTCAGAATTGCAGGAAACTTTGTCAATGAAGATATTTTGGGAAGCATGGAATTTGCTTGTAAGCTTGCAGGCACCAAAGTCATCGTAGTATTAGGTCATACAAGTTGTGGCGCAGTAAAAGG
>CAZHSA010000297.1:0-5041 GCA_964535135.1 uncultured Kordia sp. | reverse complement strand
AAAATCATTCGTGAATTTGTGACAAAAAATAAACAAGTTTATGAGTTTATAAGTTTAAGAGTTTACGCTTTTTAACAAAAATGTTGAATTCAAAGAAAAACAAATTGACGAATCAACAAATCAACCAAACAAGAATACGTTTCGATTTTAAAATAGCAAGCCCACAAAAACATAGAAACAACTCATAACCAGCAACAGGAGCAAAGCGACACCTAACACCCAAAAGCGCAACGTCCCAAAACCTAAGACCTGAAAAACTATTTCCCGAGTAACTCTTTTACTTTTGCTTCCAAAGTAGCGCCACGTAAGTTTTTGGCAACAATTTCGCCTTTTTCGTTCAAAATAAATGTGGCAGGAATCGTACGAATGTTATATGTACGCGCAATAGCGTCTCTTGGTCCATCCAAATTTGACACTTGATGCCAAGGCAATCCGTCAGTTTTAATAGCTGTTAACCATGCTTCTCTTGGATTCTGCTGATTTGGTGTACCATCTAAAGAAACGCCAATAATTTCCAAACCATCTTTGTGGTATTTATTATACGTTTTTACCAAATTCGGGTTCTCTCTTCGGCAAGGTCCACACCAAGCGGCCCAAAAATCAATAACGGTCACTTTTCCTCTAATATCTTTCAAAGATACCATTTTCCCGTCCGGATCTGGTGCGGTGAAGTTTTCAGCAATTGAGCCAATGGAAGAGCGTAATATTTCACTAGTTTTTAAAATTAAATCTTGTCCAACACGTGTTTTCTTTAAATCCTCAGGAAGCTGATCTATAAACTGTTTCGATTTTTGCGCGGTTGTCAATTTATTTTGTAGCATACGACTCACCAATACAATAGAAATATAAGAATCTGGATGATCTATCACATATTTTTCTTGATATTCTAAGGTTTCTCTATCCAAATCGGCTACTTCCTTTCTATACTTAGCAGTATTTTCGGCATCTTTTGAAGTCACAGCATTTTGGTAAAGTTCTCTCGCTTTTTTGGTCTTATCGGCCAATACTTTTGAACCTTCAATAAACCCTGTGTAATCATCATTATGTTTTCCGCCAGAAACTTTGGCTGCAGGCAATCTATCTTTTTCAGCATTCACGGTTAAATCGGCATTTTCTAACAGTAAATTTATATTGCCTGAAGTACCATTTACATAAATAAACCCTTGTAGTGGATAGTCAACTTTTCCTTTAAAAACGACTTTTTCATTTTGAACAATGGCAGTGTCTTTAGGCTGTGGCACTCCTTTTTCATTAGAAATTTTCAAAAATGCGCGAACACCATCAGGAACTCCCTGAATCGTAGCTTCAATTGCATATCCATCACTACTGTTTTGCGATTTGTCTCCACAAGAAACAAACAGTAACATACCAACAATACAAGTAATTACAAATATATTCTTCACGTTTACATACATTTTTGTCAATTAATTTTAAAAGTTAAACGCGCAAATTTAACCAAATACAAAGAATTACCATAGAAAAAATCAGAATTGATATCGCACGCCCAATGCCAAGTCAAAATCAAGGTCATCGTTGAATCCATTGTCAAAACCAATTTCTGGTCGTACATCCAGCGAAAGCTGTAAAGGAAAGTCAAAATTATACTCAATACCTACATCGCCAGCAATGAAAGCATAAAAGCCGTCATTGGTTAAATTTCGGTTGCTATTCCAGCTTCCAATTCCGCCACCAGCGCCAGCATACCAATTAAATCCGCCATCAATATTCCAAACCCATTGGTACAATCCTGTAATTTTATAGGCGTCAAATTCATCGTTATCTTTCCAACCCAAATCCAATTCCAGTCTATTATTTGCCCACAAAGCTCTTTGGTACGAAATCTCAGTACCAAAACCATTATTCCCGCCAATTCGGAGTCCAATCGCATTTTCTGAAATCTGTTGTGCCGAAGCGGTATACCCTAAAAATAAAATACCTAAAATCATTAATTTTTTCATGTCTTATACATTTATGTTTTTAATTTTGTTTGATGGAATAAACCAACAACCATACCCATGGCAATACATAGTTTTTTTTGGATTATTTTCACATGTTAATATCTTATTGTGATACCATACTTGTTTGTTATTTATAACTAAAAAAATAAGTTTATATTGCTGAAAAATTTGCCACAGACACTCAAAACGGTGACATGAAGACGAAATTGGAACAACTAAAAGAGACTTTTTCAGGAACGATCTTTTACGATGATTTACATAGAATTTTATACGCAACAGATGCCTCAGTATATCGCAAACTTCCGTTAGCCGTTGCGTATCCTAAAAATATAGCCGATCTAAAACGTTTGATCGCTTTTGCAAATACCCACAAAACATCTCTCATCCCACGAACTGCTGGAACTTCATTAGCAGGACAATGTGTGGGAGAAGGTATTGTGGTAGATGTTTCTAAGCATTTTACAGAAATCCTAGCTATTGACGCACATGCAAAAACAGTGACGGTGCAACCTGGCGTTGTGCGTGATACACTAAACAATCACTTAAAAGGTGAACATTTGTTTTTTGGACCGAATACATCGACGTCCAATCGGTGTATGATTGGCGGCATGGTAGGAAATAATTCTTCGGGAACAACTTCCATTCAATATGGCGTTACGCGCGATAAAGTCTTGGAAATGGACGTACTATTGTCTGATGGGAGCGAAGTAACTTTTGGAGAAATTTCTACAGAAGCATTTCATCAAAAACGAACATTAGATACGCTTGAAGGTGCCATTTATAAAAAAGTATACGAAATGCTTTCGGATGAAGTGAATCAGCAAGAAATTATAGCGCAGTTTCCTAAAGAAGCCATTCACAGACGCAATACAGGCTATGCGATTGACGAACTATTGCGTTTGCAACCATTTTCAGCAAATGGTGACACGTTCAACATGTGCAAATTGCTTTCTGGAAGCGAAGGAACACTCGCATTTACCACAAAAATCACACTACAACTAGACGATTTACAGCCAACGCAAAGCTGTGTAGTTGCGGCACATTATAAAAGTATTGAAGATTGTTTGCAATCGGTTTCACTGACCATGCAACACAATTTGTACACGTGCGAAATGATGGACAAAATTATTTTGGATTGTACAAAGTCAAATCTCGCGCAAGCGAAAAACAGATTCTTCGTAAAAGGCGATCCACAAGCGATTTTACTACTAGAATTACGTTCAAACGACACCGAAGATCTAGAAAAACAGGTAAAAGCATTGATCGCATCTTTGGAAAAAGAAGGAAAAAGTTATCATTATCCTGAATTACGTGGTGCGGAAATCGGCAAAGCCATGGAACTGCGCAAAGCAGGTTTGGGCTTGTTAGGAAACATCATTGGCGATAAAAAAGCCGTGGCTTGTATTGAAGATACTGCAGTTGCTTTGGAAGATTTGGCAGATTACATTACTGAGTTTTCTCAATTGATGGAAAAATATCAGCAAAAAGCCGTGTATTATGCACATGCTGGCGCAGGAGAATTGCATTTGCGTCCAATTTTGAATCTTAAAAAGAAAGCAGATGTGGTGTTGTTTCGAAAAATAACACAT
Organism: uncultured Kordia sp.; assembly: GCA_964535135.1. GTDB lineage: Bacteria > Bacteroidota > Bacteroidia > Flavobacteriales > Flavobacteriaceae > Kordia. The sequence continues at coordinate 1,494 of CAZHSA010000297.1, read as the reverse complement.
GATGTTGCCAACTTGGTTAAAAAATATAATGGTTCGTTTAGTGGTGAACATGGTGACGGAATTGTGCGCGCAGAGTTCATTCCAATTATGATAGGAGCGAAGAACTATGAACTATTAAAGGTCGTAAAAGCGGCGTTTGATCCGAATAATATCTTTAATCCTGGGAAAATTGTCGATGCAGCCAAGATGGATACTTCGTTACGCTATGAAATTGATAGAACAGAACCTGAAATTGAGACACTTTTTGACTTTTCAGACAGTGAAGGAATTTTACGTGCGGCGGAAAAGTGTAATGGTTCAGGCGATTGTAGAAAACCAGCTTCGTTTTCTGGCGCTATGTGTCCAAGTTACCGCGCTACGAGCAATGAAAAAGATACCACACGAGCTAGAGCAAATGCATTGCGTGAATTTTTAACTGTTTCAGAAAAAGAAAATAAATTTGATCATACAGAACTCAAAGAAGTGTTTGACTTGTGTTTGAGTTGTAAAGCCTGCGCGAGCGAATGTCCAAGCAATGTAGATGTTGCTGCGTTAAAAGCCGAATTTTTGCATCAATATTACAAATCAAATAAGCCAACATTTCGAGATAAAGCCTTTGCTTTTTCAACCAAATCGAATCGTTTGGCGAGCAAATTTCCAGGACTTTCAAACTTTGCAAAAACAAATCGTTTTACCTCAAAAATTATCAAAAACACCTTAGGAGTTGCGCAAGAACGCACATTGCCTATTAATTCAAGTAAGACTTTAGATAAAATTATTCAAAATTCATTAAATCAATTGAATACAAATATTTTAAAATCTAAAAAAGTATATGTGTTTAGTGATGAATTTACCAATTACTTAGAATCTGATATCGGGCAAGATGCGTTGGTCGTTTTAGCGGCTTTAGGATATGAAATTAAACATGTTTCGCATGAAGAAAGTGGACGTACGTTTATTTCAAAAGGTTTCTTGTCTGAAGCGAAAAAAGTTGCCAACAAAAATGTTTCAATCTTTAAAGAATTGATCAACGAAAATGCAGTTTTAGTAGGCATTGAACCGTCTGCAATTTTAACTTTTCGCGATGAATATATCCGTTTGGCAGATGATAAAGAAGCAGCAAAGTCGATTGCAAAACACACATATTTGTTAGAAGAATTCTTGGCGGAAGAAATAAAAAACGGCGAAATTACTTCCGAATCGTTTACGGAAGAATCGAAAAACGTGAAAATTCATGTGCATTGCTATCAAAAAGCATTGTCCAATCAGAAGTGCACGTATGACATTTTGAATTTACCCAAAAACTACAAACCAACTATTATTGCTTCGGGTTGTTGCGGAATGGCAGGATCTTTTGGCTATGAAAAAGAACATTATGAAGTCAGCATGAAAGTGGGCGAACAGTCCTTGTTTCCTGCGGTCAGAGCAGCAGAAGTAAACACCATCATTGCTGCAAATGGTACGAGTTGCAGGCATCAAATAAAAGATGGTACAGATAAAGATGCGTTGCATCCT
>CAZHSA010000296.1:0-5041 GCA_964535135.1 uncultured Kordia sp. | reverse complement strand
TGTGAAATGCCACGATTGCTGAGATAGCCTTCGTCCGAATCAAAGATTTTGGAATAACTACCATAGGCTTCAATGTACGTAATGTCTTCCGTGGCAAGCGTTACATATTTTGTGCCTTTTTCCACAATAATCCGATCGGGGAAATTCGGTTTTGATAAAATATGTTCGTTTGCCAAAGGCGCAATCTGACTTGGAGAATTATCTTTGAGTTTACTCACAGCTTTGTCAAAACGTTCTTTGGTGTAGGGTTTTAACAAATAGTCAACCGCATGTACTTCAAAGGCTTTTAGCGCATATTTATCATACGCCGTACTAAAAATAATGGTTGGTAATTCGTGTAAATGTTCCAACACGTCAAAACCTGTCATGCCTGGCATTTGAATGTCCATAAATACCAAATCGGGTTGAAATTTATTGATGATTTTAATCGCGTCCACACCGTTATTGGCTTCGCCAACCAAAATTAATTCTTGGTGATGTTCCAAATACTCTTTAATGAGCGTTCTTCCAGATTTTTCATCATCAACTATTACGACTTTTTTCATACGATCAATTATAATTCAAAATACACTTTCAATCCTGAAGGCAAATTATCAGAGAATTGCAACGTAGAATTGTACATTTTTTGCAAACGTTTCTGCGTATTGCTCACACCAACACCTAAGCTGAAAATACTTTCTTTGTCCTTTACGCCAACGCCAGTATCGTTGATTTCAAAAATCAATTTATCAGCTTGTTCTTTAATGATAATTGTAATTTCTCCACCTTCAACCAAGGGTGAAATGCCATGTTTTACAGAGTTTTCTACCAAAGGCTGCAACAACATCGGCGGAATTTTTCGTGAAAGCAAATCTTCAGATACATCAATATGAATAAGAAGTCGATCTTCAAAACGGCGTTGTTCTAACTTCAAGTATTTTTTTACAAAATCGAGTTCTTCTCGCAGCGTGACCAAATCTTCACGACTCGCTTTCAGTTGATAGCGAAACAAATCGGACAATTCGGCAATCATTTCGCGTGTATCTTCCATTTCTTTCGGAACACTTGCATTAATCGTATTAAAAACATTGTATAAAAAATGCGGATTCAATTGTGCTTTTATGGCACTCAATTCACTTTTTAACGCTGTATTTTTCAATTCTACTTGATAACGCATCTTTTGCTGATTCTTCATATAATATTCATACGCATGCAACATAGAAAACTGCACCAAATAAATCAAGGTAGGAATGTAAATATCCCATACTTGTCCAGGACCTTGCAAATGCCAATAGCCATACGTTTCACAGATATAATAAAAAACTTTCCACGAAAATAAAATAAAGAAAGGAAGTCCCAATACATGTAAAGACAAGCGTTGCCAAAGTTTCCAATCTTTACAAAGTCTAAAAATAATAAGCCATACAATAGATGTTGCTACAAGCATGACGGTATATTGCAATCCTTTATTATTAAACCAATCTTCAATACTGAATAAATCGGCAATATCTCTTTTTTCGGGAAATCTGTTAAACCATAAGGTAATATGGTAGATAATTGACAACACTAAGTACAAAGTCATTAGCGCTGCTATTTCAAAAATTTTAATACCAAAAATTCGTTTGTTCATCGTACTTTATCTTTTATCAAAAACCCACCAAACCTTTTTCGTCTTCGGGTTATAGCTAATTTTTAACGTTCCTTTTTCAGTGTTTACCATGTATTTATTTTTAACCGTAAGTTCATATCCGTTTTGCATCGCTTTTACAAACCCATTTTCATAGGTAAAAACCACGCCATTTGAAAACTCTAAACGTACATCATATCCGTTGGTATCATCATAATCAAAATAGCGTTTTCCTATCAAATATACGTTATTGCTCACTATATGTTTGGTAGCTATCTTTTGTTTAGAATCATCTTTTTGACCGTTAGAATGCGCATCGGACGCTTTATGTTTTTGTTTTTCTAAAATCTTTGAAAAATCAAGATAGGTCTTTTTCATGTACAAGGTGCCACTTTTCAAATTATACACATCAGGTTCATCATTCCAATAGGTAAACACATACAAAGTAATGGGTTTTTCAACAACATACATTTTTAGTTTTTCTAATTTCTCAGGATTCAAAAGAACCGTTCCTTGCGTATCTTTTGCTACAAAATCAGTATTTGGCGGATAACTGATGTGTTTATGTTCATTCAATTCTATCTTAAGATACGATCTCGTATCGAGTTCTGTTGCCTGCATTCCCAACGAGAATACAGTTAGCATAAATGTAATAAGTATTGTTTTCATAATTCCTATTTTTTAATTCACTCCAAAACTACAAGCATCAACATTCATACGAAAGAAACTTTCCACGAGTCGCCCTATAGCTTGACGAATGGTCCTTGGGCAACTCATGCGCCATTTGGGACAACTCGTAACTTTTGCATTGTGTCTCGCAAACAATCGCTGCATATTTGTTGAAAATTAAACGATTATGTACGCTAAAACTACTTTTTATACACTAATACTGTTTCTGTTTTTCTCTCTTGGGATGAATAGTCAAACGGAAAAAACAACCCTACTAACAGGGAAAATAATCTCTGAAAGTAACGAAATACTACCTTTTGTCAATGTCCTTATCAATACGCCTAAAGGTGAATTGGTAAAAGCAACAATTTCTAATGAAAATGGAGTATTTACAATTAAAGATATTGTACCGAACACGTATACTTTAAAAATTTCTTTTGTAGGATTTACAACGCTTTCGCGAGAAATAACACTCGGCAAGGGAAAAAATGATTTGGGAACCATCACCATGAGTGTGTCTGCTGAATCATTAGACGCGGTGACGGTTGTGGCTGAAAAACCAATCATTCAGGTAGAACCTGACAAAACCATTTTTAATGTGGCCAATACGATCGGAAGCGCAGGAAACAACGGATTGGAAATTCTGCGAAAAGCACCTGGCGTTCGTTTAGACAATAACAACAATATTGTGGTTGAAGGTAAGGCAGGCGTGCTAATTTATATTGACGATCGTCAAAGCTTTTTGGCAGGCGATGATTTAACGGCATTTTTACAATCATTACAAGCCGATACGATAGAAAGTATCGAAATCATTACACAACCATCTTCAAAATATGATGCGGCTGGAAATGCGGGAATCATCAACATCAAACTAAAAAGAGAAAAAGGCTTGGGAACTCGCGGAAGTGTTTCTAGCACAGTGACGGTTGGCGATTATGCACGAACCAATAATTCGGTTTCTGTAAACAGTCGCTTTAAAAAATGGTCGTTCTTCGGAAGTTATTCCAACTTTTTTGGACGTTCTACAAGTTTTATTGATCTATACAGAACGCAAGGCGATAAAATTTTTGACGCACAAACCGATTCTGAATTCGATGCGTTATCCAACAATTTCCGAACAGGCGCCGATTATTATCTTTCCAAAGAAAGTGTCCTTGGAACGGTCGTTACCGTAAATCTTCGTGATGCAGAATCTACTGCAAATAGTATTACGCCAATCATTGATAGAAACACCAGCGTAACGGATAGTATTTTGCGTGCGCCAAATAGTTCGGAAAACAATAGTTTCAATCTCAATGCCAATATAAACTATCGCTACAAAGACACGCTTGGAACTAGTTTTAGTGTCGATTTAGATTACGGACGTTACACACGTGAGCGTTTCAACAATCAACCAAACTTTTATACAACACCAACGGGCGAAATTTTAAATGCTAACATTACCTATCAAGAAACACCAATTGACATCAATATTTATGCTGCCAAAGTAGATTATGGTCGAAAATTAGGAAAAGGAACCTTTGAAACAGGAGCAAAGGTGTCAAAAGTGAATACAGACAATACGTTTAACTTTTTTGATGTGATTAATGGTGTCAATACTCTGAACACGAACCGAAGCAATCAATTTGAATACGACGAGAAAATTTACGCGCTGTATGCAAAATATAACTTTGCAGTAGACAAGTGGAAATTTCAAGCTGGTTTGCGTATGGAACGCACAGATTCTCAAGGAGAATTGGTTGCTGAAAACACGGATCAAAATCAAGAAGTATCACGCCAATACACAGACTTCTTTCCATCGGCAGGAATTTCCTATCAAGCCAATCGTATCAATTCGTTTGCGTTGAGTTACAGTCGCCGAATTCAACGTCCAAACTATCAAATATTAAATCCGTTTGAGTTTCAGTTAGATGAATTGAGTTTCCGACGCGGAAATCCATTCTTACAGCCACAATACACAGACAATTTTAAAATATCGCACACGTATAAATACACCTTAACTACCAGTTTGAGTTACTCGTACATTTCCGATTTCTTTGCGCAAGTCACAGAGGCTGAAGGCGAAAATAGAAACTTTTTAAACACACGAAATGTAGCCGATCAAGAAGTATATAACTTAAGTATTTCGTATCCGTTTAGAGTCAATGATTGGTGGCGCGCGTATGCCAATGTGTATGGTTCGTACAGCAAATACACAGCAACAAATCCTGCATTTATCTCAGTGGAACAAGAAACTTTCGGGTTTTATGCTCAAAATACCTTTTCATTGCCAAAAAATATCAAACTGGAAGTCAGTGGTTGGTATAGCAGTCCTTCCATTTGGGGCGGAACGTATGAAACACGAAGCTTAGGTTCGTTGAATATTGCGGTACAAAAATCTTGGGGAAATTGGACAGGGAAAATCACAATGAACGATGTGTTGTACACAATTCCATGGCAAGGAACCACACAATTTGGCGATTTAAGAATTGATGGACGCGGTGGAAATGACAGTAGAAACATCAACTTTTATGTTCGGTATTCCTTTGGAAATAGCGACGTGAAAAAAGCTAGAAAGCGTGATGGAAGTTTAGAAGATGAAAAAGGAAGAATTGGGAATTAGATTCGTTCCCGCTTCGGCGGGAATCTCTTAGATTCGCTTTGTTTTTCAGTCTTTTCTGCATGTCATATTACCTGTTTAAGTTTTGAAGTAAAAGGGATTTAATAAACTTACAAACAACAAACAACAAACAACAAACAACAAACAACAAACAACAAACAACAAAC
>CAZHSA010000295.1:0-5045 GCA_964535135.1 uncultured Kordia sp. | reverse complement strand
CATAACAAGAGCAAAGCGACCAACCCACAACAAAAAATAAGCGCTAAATATAAAGAGGAAAAGTTTTTTTAACAGACAACAGACAACAGACAACAGACATCAAATCATTCATGAATTCGTGACAAAAAAAGAAGTTTAAGAGTTTAAAAGTTTACAAATAACGTAAAATATGTATATTAAATTTTAAATTAAAAACAACTCATAACAAGAGCAAAGCGACCAACCCACGACAAAAAATAAAACGCTAAATGTAAAGTAAAAAAGCTGTTTAAACCCACAACACCCAACACTGCCACATTGAGCGCAGTCGAAATGCAACACGAAAACGTTATCGTTTAAAAATCACCAAAAACATTTGCATCTTCTACTCGGAAACCGTTTCTTTGTACAAATAGTTCATACACGTATTGACGTTATCAAGAAAGGCTGAGGGAATAGACCCGTTGAAGCCTTAGCAACCCTTTACACTTAAAGAAGGTGCTACATTCTACTGCAAAAGCAGATAGATAACCCCGCGAAATTCGCATCATTTCCTCATTCTTTTTTGATAACACTAACTAGGGCGTTACCCTAACGGGTCAGGCTATTCGCAGTCGCTTTTATGTGCTGTCATTCCTGCGTAGGCAGGAATCTCATCCCATAAAGAGCTCCACAATGCTACTATCCTTAACGCCAAGTACCATGAAAATGGAGATCAAATAAAAATAGAAATCCTACAAAAGGAACTCTAAAGCAAAAGAAAAACAATGATGTTGTCATTCCTGCGAAGTCAGGAATCCAAAAAATAAAAAAAGCAAAATGAAAAATATCTGGAACGAAATAGAAAAACGAATTCTTGTCTTAGACGGCGCCATGGGAACCATGCTGCAAGCATACAAATTCACAGAAGAGGACTTTCGCGGCGAACGCTTCAAAGACTTTAAAGTTCCACTACAAGGAAATAACGATTTACTCTCCATAACACAACCACACGCCATCAAAGAAGTACATGCAAAATACTTTGCAGCTGGAGCAGACATTGTAGAAACGAATACATTTTCTGGAACAACGATCGCTATGGCTGACTATGAAATGGAAGATTTAGTATACGAACTCAACTACGAATCAGCAAAAATCGCCAAAGAAGTAGCAGACGAATTCACCGAAAAAGAACCACACAAACCACGATTTGTCGCAGGTTCCATCGGTCCAACGAACAAAACAGCAAGCATGTCGCCAGATGTAAACGATCCAGGATACCGCGCTGTAACCTTTGACGAATTGCGAGCTGCTTACAAACAACAAGTAGAAGCATTAATTGATGGTGGCGTAGACGTATTACTCGTAGAAACGGTTTTTGATACACTCAACGCAAAAGCAGCACTATTTGCAATTGAAGAAGTAAAAGCAGAAAGAAATATCAAAATTCCAACAATGCTCAGCGGAACCATCACAGACGCGAGTGGACGAACACTTTCTGGACAAACTGCGGAAGCATTCCTAATCTCAGTATCACACATTCCGCTGCTTTCGGTTGGTTTCAACTGTGCGTTAGGTGCCAACTTATTACAACCACACTTAGAAGCCATTGCCAACAAAACGGACTTTGCAATCTCAGCGCATCCAAATGCAGGATTGCCAAATGCGTTTGGAGAATATGACGAATCGCCAGCAGAAATGGCACTTCAGATCGAAGAATATCTAAAAAAGAACCTAATCAATATCATCGGAGGTTGCTGCGGAACCACACCCGATCACATCAACGCCATCGCTGAAGTTGCTGCAAAATACAAACCACGTGAAGTGGTTGTTAATGTTTAGTTGATAGAAACAAGAATCAAATCAACAAAAGAACAAATCGACGAATCAACAAAAAACAACGGACAGCGAAAGCTCAACAATAACGAAAAAGAAGATGCAAGATAACCCAACACCCAACACTCAGGCGAAACCCAAACAAACCAAATTCATGCGCCTCTCGGGTTTAGAACCTTTGGTATTAAACGAAAATAGCAACTTTGTCAATGTTGGAGAACGTACCAATGTAGCAGGTTCACGGAAGTTTTTGCGACTCATCAAAGAGGAAAAATTTGACGAAGCGTTGGCAATTGCCAGACATCAAGTAGATGGTGGCGCACAAATCATCGACATCAACATGGACGATGGTTTAATTGATGGAAAAGAAGCAATGGTACGATTCTTAAATCTCATCGCTGCCGAACCAGACATTTGTCGTGTGCCCATTATGATTGATAGTTCCAAATGGGATATCATAGAAGCAGGTTTGCAAGTAGTGCAAGGAAAATGTGTGGTCAATTCCATTTCGCTCAAAGAAGGAGAAGAAAATTTTATTAGAGAAGCTACGCAAATCAAACGGTATGGTGCAGCGATCATTGTGATGGCTTTCGATGAGGTGGGACAAGCAGACAACTACGAACGCCGATTGGAAATCGTAAAACGTTCCTATGATGTATTGGTGAACAAAGTAGGATTTCCTGAAGAAGATATCATTTTCGACTTAAACATATTTCCTGTAGCTACAGGAATGGATGAACATCGCAAAAACGCCATCGACTTCATAGAAGCAACGCGTTGGACGCGCGAAACCTATCCAAACGTAAGTGTAAGTGGAGGTGTTAGTAATGTATCGTTCTCGTTTAGAGGAAACAATGTAGTGCGTGAAGCCATGCACTCCGTATTTCTATATCATGCCATTCAAGCTGGAATGAACATGGGAATCGTAAATCCTGCGATGCTAGAAGTATATGACGACATTCCAAAAAACTTACTCGAACATGTAGAAGATGTAATTCTTGATCGTCGTGACGATGCTACGGAACGCTTATTGGATTTGGCAGAAACCTTCAAGGGAATCAAAAAAGCAGATACGGAAGCTATACAAGAATGGCGTAGTTATGAATTGCAAGATCGTATTACACATTCGTTGGTAAAAGGAATAGACAAATACATTGTAGAAGATGTAGAAGAAGCACGCCAACAAGCAGAAAAACCAATTGAAGTTATAGAAGGAAATCTCATGATTGGGATGAATGTCGTGGGCGATTTATTTGGTTCAGGGAAAATGTTCTTGCCGCAAGTAGTAAAATCGGCACGTGTTATGAAAAAAGCGGTGGCGTATCTAAATCCTTTTATTGAAGCAGAAAAAGGGGAACAACAACAAGCAATCGGAAAAGTATTAATGGCAACTGTAAAAGGCGATGTACACGATATTGGTAAAAATATTGTAAGTGTCGTTTTGGGTTGTAACAACTACGAAATTGTCGATTTAGGTGTGATGGTGCCGCCAGAAAAAATCATTGAAACCGCCAAAGCTGAAAATGTAGATGTCATCGGATTATCAGGACTTATTACGCCTTCGCTAGATGAAATGGTGTATTTGGCCAAAGAAATGGAGCGTCAAAATCTTGAAATTCCGTTGTTAATTGGTGGCGCAACAACTTCCAAAGCGCATACCGCAGTAAAAATTGATCCAGAATATAAAAATGCCGTGGTGCATGTCAATGATGCATCAAGAGCAGTAACGGTTGTGGGCGATTTGTTGAACAAGAAAAAATCAAAAGACTATCGCGAGCAACTTAAAAACGATTATGACGAATTCCGTGAAAAGTTTTTAAAACGTAAAAAACAAAAAGCATACATTTCGTTGGAAGCTGCGAGAGCAAAAAAATATACAATTGACTGGGAAACAAGTACTATTGTAAAGCCAAAAGAATTAGGGATTCAAAAATTAACACAGTTAAGTTTGAAGGAACTTGTTCCATACATTGATTGGAGTCCATTTTTCCGTTCGTGGGATTTGCATGGGCGTTTTCCAAATATTCTAACGGATGATATTGTAGGCGAACAAGCAACACAGTTGTATGATGATGCTACAAAAATGATTGAAGAAATCATTGCGAATCAGTCACTAAAAGCCAAAGCAATTTTTGGACTGTTTGAAGCGAACACGATGAATGAAGACGATATTTCTATTCAGAAAAAAGGAAAAGAAATTGGTGTGTTTAGAACACTGCGTCAGCAACAAGACAAACGTGCAGAAGTGCCAAACATCGCTTTGGCAGATTTTGTAGCGCCAAAAGAAAGTGGAAAACAAGATTATATGGGCGCGTTTTGTACTGCGATTTTTGGTGCGGACGAATTGGCTAATAGTTACAAAGAGCAAAATGACGATTACAACGCTATTATGGCACAAGCTATTGCCGATCGTTTTGCAGAAGCATTTGCCGAGTATTTACACAAACAAGTACGAACAAAACATTGGGGATACGCTGCCGCAGAAGATTTATCGAATGAAGAATTGATCAAGGAAACCTATAAAGGAATTCGTCCTGCGCCAGGATATCCAGCCTGTCCTGATCATTTGGAAAAGCAAACCATTTGGGAATTGCTAGATGTAGAAAACGTGATTGGCGTGTCGTTAACGGAAAGTTTAGCCATGTGGCCAGCCGCCGCCGTTTCTGGGTATTATTTTGGAAATGAAGAAGCCAAGTATTTTGGACTCGGAAAGATAAAGAACGATCAAGTGGAAGATTTTGCAAAAAGAAAAGGAATATCGGTTGAGAAAGCCCAAAAATGGCTACACCCAGTGTTGGCGGAGTAGCCCGCGTTAGTGATAGGAGCATTGTTGGAGCTCTTTTTGGCTGAGATTCCTGCCTACGCAGGAATGACAGAAAAAAAAGCGACTGCGGATAGCACGACCGCTTGCGGGAACGCCCTGTGCAGATTTAGAATTTAGAGTTAGCGTCAAATAAACAAATTGACAAATAACAAATTCACAAATCAACGAATAGACAAAAACAAAGAACAAAATATAAAAACATAGATTCCCTTTTTCGAGGGAATGAAACCTAAAGGATTCAATGAAAGTAACAGAACATATAGCGCAATCGGGAGGAAAAACCTTGTTTACCTTTGAAATTTTGCCACCGTTGAAAGGACAAGATATACAATCAATTTTTGACAATATTGATCCGTTAATGGAATACAAACCGCCATTTATTGACGTCACGTATCACCGAGAAGAATATACGTTTAAAGAGTTGGAA
>CAZHSA010000294.1:0-5082 GCA_964535135.1 uncultured Kordia sp. | reverse complement strand
GAAAATTAAAAACACCTCTGGAAAAGCGCACTTTCTTTTGTTTCTTTTCTTTGTGCGAGCAAAGAAAACGAAAGTAAAAATGATTTTTTAATATTTTACAAAAAGCATAAAAAGTATTTGTAAAATTTTGTTCGAATGAAATTTATGTCGAACGCATATTAAGAAACTATTGTGGGAAGTAAAAACAAACTCAAACGCTTCAGAGAAAACGATACATTCGCAAATGTAATACAACCAACACGCGAAGAAATTGTTGGTAGAAATTTTCCATACAAAGGAAAGTGGAATCGTGATTTCTTTAAAAATGACGCACCAATCGTCCTTGAATTAGGTTGCGGAAAAGGAGAATACAGTGTGGCATTGGCTAGAAAGTTTCCAAACAAAAACTTTATCGGAATCGACATCAAAGGTGCACGTTTTTGGCGTGGCGCAAAGACTGCTATTGAAGAAAACTTGAACAATGTAGCTTTCATCAGAACGCAAATAGAATTGGTTGAAGGGTTGTTTGATGAAAACGAAGTTTCTGAAATTTGGATTACATTTCCCGATCCACAAATAAAATACAAACGTACCAAACACCGAATGACCAACGAAGCGTTTTTGGCACGGTATAAAAAAATACTCAACGCGGACGGAACCGTGCACTTAAAAACCGATAGCGAATTTATGCATGGGTATACCTTAGGATTGTTGCATGGCGCAGGACACGAGGTGTTATATGCCAATCATGATGTGTACACAAACGAAGGAAGTCCTAAAGAAGTTACAGAGATACAAACATTTTACGAGTCGCAATATTTGGAAGTAAACAAAGCAATTACTTATATTCACTTCAAAATTAAGTAATGACGGATTTCATTATTCTCTTTTTTATTACCTTTTCGGCGGCACTTTTGGGTGTCGTTCCGCCAGGGTTAATCAACATTACGGCTGCTAAAATCAGTACGCAAAAAGGGAAAATGAACGGAATCATTTTTGCTATTGGCGCTTCTATTGTAGTGCTTTTTCAAGCAATTATTGCGGTTACTATTTCCAAATATCTATATCACAACCAAGAAGTTATTGAAGCTTTGGAAAAAGCAGCAGTAGTTATTTTTGGCTTATTAGCGATTTACTTTTTTATTATTGCCCGAAAGAAAAAAGAAAAAGAAAAACGCATTCGCATGGTAAAAGTGAGCAAAAAAGGAAGTTTTTTCAAAGGGACTTTTTTAGCAATGCTCAACGTATTACCAATTCCGTATTTTATTGGATTAAATGCATTGTGGAGAGCTTCTGGCTTGATGGAATTTACCATTACGGATGTTATCATCTTTGTTTTAGGAACAGGCTTAGGAACCTTTGCCATGCTATATATGTATGTGTTTTACTTTAACAAATCGCAGTCAAAATCGGGATATTTCTCTAAAAATTCGGATCATATTTTAAGCATATTAATGTTAGTCCTCGTTATTATAACATTGATACGCATATTTTACAAACCTGCTATCGGATGAAACCAGAAAACGAAAATTTCTTTGAACGTGTATACGAAGTCGCTCGCTTAATTCCGTATGGAAGAGTTACCAGTTATGGTGCTATTGCCAAATATTTAGGCGCGGCAAGAAGTGCGCGTATGGTCGGTTGGGCAATGAATGGCGCAGGAAAATACGAAGATATTGCTGCGCACAGAGTTGTAAATCGAAAAGGTTTGCTCACGGGAAAACATCATTTTCAAGGCACGAATTTAATGCAACAATTGCTCGAAAGTGAGGGTGTAGAAGTAGTGGACAATCAAATTCAAAATCTCGAAAACTATTTTTGGGATCCTTCTACGGAGCTTTTGTAATGTACTAGTTTGACAATGTACTAATGTGTAAATGTATCAATGTTTTTTCACTTCCGCAGAATTTCCTCACGTTACATCTAGCTGAGTCGAAACAGTTGAAAAAAAAACAGCATCTAACACCTAATACCAAGATTTTACCCTTTCACCATTTTCTTTACGGAAACTGCTCCTGAAGTTGTTTCAATCTTTACAAAATACGTTCCTGTTGCGAGTGCTGAGGTTTTAACTTCAATTGTTTTTGGTGTTCCAGTCATGATTTCTTCTTGAATAAATTTACCCGAAATATCATAGATGCGAATCGTGTCAATAGCTTCTTGTGCAGTAATAATGACCACATCTTTTACAGGATTTGGGTAGATTTCAAAATGTTCAAGCGCAATCGTACGTTCGCTCAACACATCTTTAATTAAAGTGATGCTATTGTTTGTTTGAATTGGGAAATTGTAATCAAAATAAATTTCAGCATCGTTTTCAAAAGTATCGTCAATAACTAACGTTGGAAGTGTTTTTATTTTGAAGGTAATATATCCATCATTAGAAGCATCATCAAACGGAAGATTGATATTTTCAAAAATGAACTCTACCGTATTTGCATTGGTGAATCTAGTGGCAACTGCATGACTAGAATTCGTTACAATTAATGAACTTGGATCAAACATGATGGTGTCAATTTCATCTTTCACAACTACATTAATCGCATTGGCAGTTCCTGTATTTTCAAAACGAATCATATAATCGACATACTTTCCAACAAGTTCGGTAGTAACTTCAGCTCCTTGGAGGCAATTTTTATCATTCGGATCAAAAGAATTCACGACAATTTGTGCAAGCGTGAAGGTATTATCGTCCATCGTTTCATCGGCAACAACAGGTGTAATCGTAGCTTCGAAGTCCAAAATATCGTCTCCGTTAAGTGGAAAAGAAGCATCTGTTGGCGTGTTTAAATTCATCGTGAATAATACCTCACGCGATTCAAACGGTAATAAGTTGGTGTAATTCCATTGCAACGAATTCACAGCTTGCGTGTCTACCATCGGATTCGCCGAAACCAGCTCCATAAAATCATCTTCAAAAGTCAAATTGACCGTTCCAGTTAACGTTGTGTTTCCTTTGTTTCTATAGACTAATTTATAATTACTATCAAATCCTGGTCTGGCTTGATTTAAAGGAATCAACGTCACATCAACATCATTATGCGTGCCATTTGGTGTGATGCAGAAATCCTGTGTAAACGGACTGGTATCTGTTGGGAAATCTACCGTAACACTTGCAGGAGAAACTGTAAAATACGTTGGGTTTTCCAAAATAGGCGTTACCGTATAAACATCATCATCAGAAACATGAAACGCATACGAACCATCATTTTGAGAAGCCAAACTTCCGGTTTCATTGCTACTGTTTGAAATTGTTAAATTCAAATATTGATACGGATCATCATTGACGTCGCAACCATTTCCGTTGGCATCAAAACGAACTGTTCCTTCAATAGTATTGTAGCTTCCGCCTGGTGTAAACGAACAATAGGTGTTTACATTGATGTTTGGACTTGATGGCATTTGATCTAACTCAAATTCATCTGCACAAATATATTGGATTGGGTTTCCGTAGTATCTAAATTCATAAAAATATTCGCTGTTTTCAAAATTTGTTGTCGTAAAAATATTCCCGTTTTTCACAAAAAAATGTGTGATTTGATTGTCATGGCAATCCAAGCGGGTTAAATTTGGATTCTGAGAAATATCAAGAGTTGTCAATGCATTATCAGAACAACTAACGCTATGTAACAGAGGATTTGCACTAAAATCTAGCGTGCTAATATTAGTCGCATCGCAAGCAAGTATTCTCAAATTAGAATTTTGTGATATATCAAGAGTATTTAAAGGGTTGTTATTGCAGTATACATATAGTAGTGAAGTTGCTTGTGCTGAAATATCCAACGTATTTAAAAGATTGCCACTACAATTTAAAGACCAAAGATTTGGATTTTGTGAAAGGTCTAAACTCGTCAATTGATTTGGTGAAAATCCAGAAGTAATAAACGTTTGATAATAATAAAAAGGACGATCGTAGGTTCCACAATCTAATTTTTCTAAGTTGGGAAGTTGTGTGACATCAAGAGCTGTTAAATTGCTATTAGCACAGTATACTTCTCTTAAATTCGAGTTGTTTCCAAGAAGCAATGCATCCATTGAGGCATACGAACAATATACATATTCTAACAAAGGATTATTACTTAGATCTAGGGTTTTAAACGTATTTTTATTAGAATTTACACTTATTGGATTGTTTGAAACTCCTGCATTACCACAAAATAAATGTGTTAAGTTAGGATTGTTATGTAATAAGAGTGCGTTTAAGAGATTTCCTCCACAAGATAATTTTTCCAAAAGGACATTTTGGCTTACATCTAATGTTCCTAAGCGATTTCCTGCAACAGCAAGTTCTTTTAAATTTACAAGCGGACTTACATCTAAATAAAGTGTATAAATTGAATTGTATGAAGATCCATTATTTTGAGGGTTGCAAACTAGTTTTTCTATATTCACAAAATCATCTAATCCTTTTACAATTGGACTTGTGATTGTTAAATTCACCATATTTTCTGCTTCCGTAATTTGTATCTCGCCATCACCATTGGTGTCTACATTTGTTTGCGCAAGCATATCGTTTTTTAGTCGTAACGGAAGTGAGGTTACAATGGGCGCACCATTTGGAGTGACACAAAAATCCTGCGTAACAGTGGTTCCATCTGCCGGAAGGTTTACCGTAACACTTGTCGGAGAAATATTGTAGTAATTTGTGTTTGGAATATTAGGCGTAATCGTATACGTTCCTGCTTTTCCAATAAACTCATAATTTCCAAACTTATCTGTATAAATTGTTACTTCATGTGTACCGTTTGAAATTGTGTATTCAACAGTGTCTAAAAAGCCATCGCCAGCATCGCAGCCATCAAGATTGGTGTCTAACGTATTTTTTCCTTGAATAGTGTAATAAACTGTTCCCGTTGGTGTTGGCGCACAATTGGTGTCAAAAGTTACGCCTGTATATCCAAAGTTTGCAACGAGCTCTTGCATGTAAGTGAGTTCATCAGCATCACAACATATATTTTGTAAGTTTACAGATTCTGGAGCTGGGAAAGTATAAAATGATGCACTATTACCATCTTTAATGTTTAATGATGTGATGGGATTGTTTTCAAAACCAAAACTACCTGTAATATTGTTATGACTAACGTCTAATGATGTAAGTTGATT
>CAZHSA010000293.1:0-5109 GCA_964535135.1 uncultured Kordia sp. | reverse complement strand
GTTTAATAAGGTCAAATGTATACAAGAATTTTTGGGAAACAAATGAAAGAATTCACAAAGATGTAAGAATTATCATTTTAATAATAAATAGCTTTTAAAATCGTAAAGAATGAAAAAAATTAGTGCTTTATTTAAAAGATTGACAACTTCTTTTTAACACCTTTTCCCTTGATTTTCAACGATATCGTTTGCGTAATTTTTCACTATTTCAATACATCGTCATTTTTTCATTCATCCAAAAAAATTGCATTTCATAGGGAAATTATATCTTTTCGTTCGAACAGAATGTAGTATTCAAAAAAGAAAAGTATCTTTATATCATTAAAATAATTTCAAACATGAAAAAATTTATTATTCCAATACTTATTTGCTTTACAGTTCATTGTGGTTTTGCTCAAAAAGCGACAAATATGTCTACACCTAAACTTTCTCCAGATGGAACGATGAACTATTCAGTAATGGACAATGCTCCACAATTCTCAGGATGTGAAAATGCTGGATCTTTGCGTGAAAAAAATAAATGTACATCACAAAAAATAGAGAGCTTCATTCAAGAAGCTTTCAATAAAAATGTAGCAAATGTAATTGCTAGCAATAGCGAAAATACTTCTGTATACATTCGTTTCGTCGTAAATAAAAATGGCGCTATACAAGATGTAGGTGTTCGTACCAACAATCCGCAATTGCGAAAAGAAGTTACACGTATTGTAGAAACACTGCCAGCTTTTTCACGCGGAACACACAAAGGAATGAACGTAAATGTTTCATATGCTGTAACGCTTGAATCTAACAAACTTCTGAACAGAACCCGTTAAACACTCGTAAACCCGCATACATGTTCGGTAAAAAAAAGAAGCCTACCACAGAAATCGATCAAGATCAGTTAGCACTTATAGAAACTGCACAAAAACGTATCAAGCAAAAAAAACACTTGTATTATCACTTTGTCGTTTTTGTCATTGGTTCTGCCTTATTAGTTTTACTAAATGTAGTGCTAGGTATGGGAGAAGATGTAACTCTATTTGGCACAAAATGGTTTGTATGGGCAGTCTTTTTGTGGTTATTTGCCTTTCTTTTTCATGTGTTTGATGTCTATGTAACCAATAAATTCATGGGCAAAGAATGGGAAGCAAAACAACTAGAAACCTTGGTTGCACAACAAGAAAATCGCATTGCTGAATTGAAGCAAAAATTCATCGACCAAGAAACGAAAGTTGCCGAAGTAAAAGCTAAAGCAGAATTGGCAAACGAGCCTGAACCTGAAATCATAGATCGCAGTTGTTTAACAATTATTGTCGCTGCCGCAGAAAATAATGTCATCGGAAAAGACAATCAACTCATTTGGCATTTGAGTAACGACCTGAAACGTTTTAAAAAGTTGACGTCGGGACATCATATCATCATGGGACGAAAAACCTTTGAAAGCTTTCCAAAACCACTTCCAAACAGAACACATATTGTCATTACGCGACAAAAAGATTACAAAGCGCCTAAAGGTGTTATTGTAGTGCACACGATGAAAGAAGCAGTCAGCGTTGCTACTGTAGCCGATGCAGAACCATACGTAATTGGCGGTGGCGAAATCTACAAACAAGCCATTCCGTTTGCGACAAAAATTGAATTGACGCGTGTACACCATGAGTTTGAAGGCGATACGTATTTTCCAGAAATTGATATGAAAGATTGGAAAGAAATCGCAAATAAATTTCACACACAAGACGACAAACACGACTATGAATTCTCTTTCATTACGTATGAAAGAGTGTAATTAATACTATCAATACCTTACCAAATGAATTTTTATAATTTTTTTTATAGAAAGCACATACTATGTATTTTAATCGTAAGCATTTTCGCTTGCAATAACATATACTCGCAAGGTCAATATTGGACGTTGTTTGCCAAATCTATCAAAATGTCTACTGATGTAAAGCTTAAATTTAAGATTACGGCTTCTATCAAAACTGTCGCCGATAATTCTTTTGCATGGGCTGGAATTTGGGCGCGTGTCGACAATAAAGATGAAGAAACAGGTTTTTTTGACAATATGGGCGATCGACCTGTAGTTTCCGACACTTGGGATACCTATGAAATCAATGGCTATATTGATGAACAGTCGGAATCACTTAATTTTGGTGGACTTTGTCTTTACAATGGTAAATTTTACTTTGACGATATAAAACTATATGTAGAAAACAAAAACTCAGGAGTATTAGAAGAAATCAAACTTGACAATTCTAATTTTGAAAAACCAATCATTGGTAAGACTGTACTGGATTGGGATCATAATGACCGTGCTTTACCAAATGCAAAAAATGAAAACTTTGATTTTGCTGTTGTAAAAGATGATCCTTCAAAAAACTTATCTCTTCGCATTACTGGAAAAAATATTGAAGTAGATAATACCTATATTATTGGAAAACGCAAAGGTTATTCTCCACAAATTGGCACTTTAATTTCGATGTTAAACAACCTTAGTAGTCGTGTGGAAAGATCTGTTCAATATCTAGATCAAAGAGAATTGGATCATTTGCACGATGAAAAAGCAAACTCTATTGGCGCACTCATTATGCACTTAGCGGCTGCTGAAAAATATTATCAGTT
This sequence comes from uncultured Kordia sp., assembly GCA_964535135.1. GTDB lineage: Bacteria > Bacteroidota > Bacteroidia > Flavobacteriales > Flavobacteriaceae > Kordia. The sequence continues at coordinate 2,505 of CAZHSA010000293.1, read as the reverse complement.
ATATACCTTTGAAAACAGAGGTTTTAATGAAGAGGAAGAAAAAATTTGGGGACCAGCATTTCACCTAGATGATGCGGGAAGAGAAACCTACAAAGGTCATGATGTTGCATATTATTTAAAGATTTACAAAGAAGTCCGCGCTAAAACCCTAGAGGAATTCAAAAAACTAGATGATACTTGGCTTGCCAAAGTTCGCCCTGGAACTACAGAAAACAATCACGCGCATTGGTTTCATGTCATGGAACATCAATCCAGTCACTTAGGGCAAATATTATTTTTGAAAAAAAGAATTCCACCGCCACCTGCAATCACCATCAAAAAAGAAAAGAAGATAGATTGAGACATTCGCAATAGAAAATAGACAAAGTCCTTGCGTTCGAGGAAATTTCTTTACTTTTGCCAAACATTTATAATTACTTTTTCTGAACAAGATTTAAAGACAAAAAAATGAAAGCATATATATTTCCAGGACAAGGTGCTCAATTTACAGGAATGGGATTAGACCTTTATGAAAATTCTGACGTAGCACAACACCTTTTTGAAGATGCCAACGGTATTTTAGGATTCCACATTACAGATGTTATGTTTGAAGGATCTGCGGAAGATTTAAAAGAAACGAAAGTAACGCAACCAGCTATCTTTTTACACTCTGTAATTTTAAGCAAAGTGTTAGGAGACAAATTTCAACCAGAAATGGTAGCAGGACACTCTTTAGGAGAACTTTCGGCATTGGTTGCCAACGGAACGTTACTTTTTGAAGATGGTTTAAAACTCGTTTCACAACGTGCATTGGCTATGCAAAAAGCATGTGAAATTCAACCAAGCACGATGGCTGCCGTTTTAGGATTAGACAACGAAATTGTAGAAAAGGTATGCCAAGAAACTGCCGGAATTGTCGTTGCTGCCAACTATAACTGTCCAGGACAAATTGTAATTTCTGGAGAAGTTGAAGCTATTAATGCTGCTTGTGAAACACTAAAAGAAGCTGGCGCAAGACGTGCTTTGGTATTACCTGTAGGTGGTGCTTTTCACTCTCCATTAATGGAACCTGCACGCGAAGAATTGGCTGCTGCTATTGAAAATACAACTTTTAACACGCCAACGTGTCCAATATATCAAAATGTAACAACAACTGCTGTCACAGATCCTACTGAGATTAAGAAAAACTTAATGTCACAATTGACGGCTCCTGTAAAATGGACGCAATCTATACAACAAATGATCGCTGATGGCGCTTCGCATTTTACAGAAGTTGGCCCTGGAAAAGTATTGCAAGGATTGTTGCGTAAAATTGATCGTTCAGTAGCTTCTGAAAGTGCCACTTTTGGAAACGAATAATATAAAAAAACTATGAAAATGTCTCGATCACTGCGAATGCTGGTAATTTTAGGACTGATTTTGATAAACGTTGGTTGCGACCAGGTTTCGAAATCTGTCGCAAGACATCATATTGATGATACCGAACGTATTTCAGTGATTGGCGAATATGTAGTACTGATGAAAACCGAAAACAAAGGCGCGTTTTTAGGGTTTTTATCTACTATGGAAAACCCGATTTTAAAAAGTATCTTTTTAATCATTTTACCAATTGCAGTATTGCTTTTTATTTTGCGAATGATTATTGTCAACACCGATTTAGATAAGTACATGATTTTTGGTTTGTGCTGCATCATCGGTGGCGGAATTGGTAATTTGTACGATCGTATTTTATATAGTTCGGTAACGGATTTTATGCATATAGATTTAGGCGGAATTTTTAAAACAGGCATTTTCAATATGGCAGATGTTTCCGTCATGCTCGGCACTGCACTGCTGATTATTTCCTTTATCAAACGAAAAGAAGTTTCTTTATCATAAATTAAAAGCCTAGTGTACGTTAGGTTTTTTTTATTGGTATTTCTTTCATCTTTGCTTCCAAATGCACTTCATCAGCTCCTTCAACAGTAACTTTTACATAAAGTTCATTTTCGTTTTTGTAGGGTAAACTATGTAATTATGTTGATGCATTCGATTCGTTTTAAAATGTCTAAAAGGAAAATAATATTGATTTCCATAACGAATGATAAAATCATTCTCCCCATAGTTATTAGGTATTTTGTTTTCGGTTTTTCCATCAAAAATTAACCTATAATTCATATTCTTTGAAAAATTGAGATCTTCTTTATAAAAACGAGTTGACATTACATATTCTACAGTAACTTTTTCTTCATACAAAGGCGCTTCTACCTCAATTATAACAGCATTCGAATTCCAAAGAGTTACAATTTCTCTATTTATAAAAAATAGAATATAAATACACGCGACCAAAAAGAATCCTATACTAATTACTTTTTTCAAACCTTACTTTTAAAATTCAACTAAATATGTATCAAAATGTTAACTACGGTTTTCCCCTACTAACATTCTACATGGTTTTTATAATTTAAACAGTAAAATAATTTAAAAAACTTAAAATCATGAAAAAAAGAAATGCAAAATCGTTGAAACTCAACAAGAATTCAATCT
>CAZHSA010000292.1:0-5117 GCA_964535135.1 uncultured Kordia sp. | reverse complement strand
AATGTGACCTAATTTACTAAATTTTTAGAATAAGTAATTTGCTTTTGCCTTCATTTTGTTAATAATTATTCTTTTTTTTGTCGAAACAACAGTCACTAAATTTCACTCTTTTTATGAAGCGTATCGCAATTTTTGCTTCAGGTTCCGGAACTAATGCTGAAAATATTATTCGATATTTTCAAGAACGAAATCATGCTTCGGTTGTTCAAATCTTGACTAACAATCAGCATGCCAAAGTTTTAGACCGAGCTAAAAATCACAAAATCAGTGGTTTAAGCTTCAACAGAACAGCTTTATACCGTACTGATGACATCCTTCATTTGCTGCAAAGTGCTCAAATTGACTTAATTGTGCTTGCTGGATTTCTATGGAAATTTCCCAAACACATTCTTGCTGCTTTTCCTAATAAAGTTGTGAACGTTCATCCTGCCTTGCTTCCAAAATATGGAGGAAAAGGCATGTATGGAGCACATGTGCATACTGCTGTGGTTGCAAATAAAGAAAAAGAAAGTGGTATTACGATACATTTTGTCAACGAAAATTATGATGAAGGCGCAATTATCTTTCAAGCTAAGACAATTGTGACTGAAAATGATACACCTGAAACATTGGCTGAAAAAATTCATCAGCTTGAGTACAAACACTTCCCTGAAGTAATTGAACAAGTACTTACAAATTCATAAGTATGGCAGACGTACACATTTATACAGATGGTTCCTCTAGAGGAAATCCAGGTCCTGGCGGGTATGGGATTGTCATGGAATGGGTTGGAAAACCCTATCACAAAGAGTTTTCAGAAGGATACAGAAAAACAACCAACAATCGTATGGAATTGCTAGCCGTGATTGTAGCGTTGGAGAAACTCAAATTTATGCATACCGACGCAAAAGTGTTTACCGATTCTAAGTATGTGGTAGACTCTGTAGAGAAAAAGTGGGTTTTTGGCTGGGAGAAAAAAGGATTTTCTGGAAAAAAGAATACCGATTTGTGGATTCGCTTTTTAAAAGTTTACCGAAGACATATTGTGCGCTTTCACTGGATTAAAGGTCATAATAATCACCCGCAAAACGAACGTTGCGACTTTTTAGCGGTTGAAGCTTCTAAAAAAGAGAAGGTAAAGATTGATACTTTTTTCGAAAATGAGCAGCGCAAGCTGATGTAAGTTTGGCACAAAAAACAGCTTGTTTTACTGCGAAAAAGGTTAAAATTACTCCCAACTTTATATACAACTGATATTATTTGGCTTCATATTTGTATTTTTGCAGTTCTAAAACCCTCAAAGTCAAACATGAAAACCTATATTGTTATTCTTAGTGTATTGTTCTTTTTGCCAGTTTTTGCACAAAAAAATTGGAAACTTAAAAAAGACAAAGACGATGTAAAAATCTACGTTAAATCTACAGAATCGACCAGTTTGAAGATTTTTAAAGCCGAAATGACTGTGAAAAGTTCCTTGCAGAAAGTCTTAAATGTAATTCTTGATGGTGATAAACTGAAAGATTGGAATTACAAAGCATTGGATAGCAAATTACTGAGCAAAACTTCAGAAAACGACTATTTACTTTGGTTAGCACTCGATTTGCCTTGGCCAGTTCGCAACCGCGATGTAGTAATTGCTTTAAAAATAGTACGAATTACCGATGATGTGGTAAAAATTGATATTTCGGCAGCTTCGGATCGGTATGCTGAAAACGATGATTATTTGCGTATTACTACGTTTGAAGGCTATTGGCTGTTAGAACAAGTAGGAGATTCTGTGAAAATTACACATCAAATGTTTGGCGATCCTGGCGGCAGCTTGCCAAATTGGTTTGTAAATAGTACCATTACTAGAGCGCCACATTATAATTTTGTTGCCTTAAAAGAATTGGTAGAATAGTATTTTCTCATACACTTTCCCTCAAAAAAAATATCCACGCAAGCAAGCTGTTTTTCTTGGGAAAATTTTATGTAAGTTTGCAAAAAATTTTAATTCGTAAAATGAGCAAATTATTAATTGTAGGAACGGTTGCTTTTGATGCTATTGAAACACCTTTTGGAAAAACAGATAAAATCTTAGGTGGCGCAGCTACATATATCGGATTGTCTGCAGCAAACTTTAATGTTGATTCGGCTATTGTATCCGTAGTAGGAGAAGATTTTCCGCAGGAATATCTTGACATGCTAGCAGCAAGAAATATTGATATTTCAGGAATAGAAATCGTAAAAGATGGAAAAACATTCTTTTGGAGTGGAAAATATCACAACGACATGAATTCTAGAGATACATTGGCAACTGAACTCAATGTATTGGCAGATTTTAACCCTGTAGTTCCTGAAAACTATAAAGATGCAGAAATTGTAATGTTAGGAAACTTACATCCTGGTGTACAAATGAGCGTAATTAATCAAATGACAGAGAAACCAAAATTAATTGTATTGGATACAATGAACTTTTGGATGGACTGCGCTTGGGACGATTTGTTAGCTGTGATCAAAAAAGTAGACGTCATTACAATTAATGATGAAGAAGCTCGTCAATTATCTGGCGAATATTCGTTGGTAAAAGCAGCACAGAAAATTCACGAAATGGGTCCTGAATATGTAGTGATTAAAAAAGGAGAACACGGCGCATTAATTTTCAACGAAGGAAATATTTTCTTTGCACCAGCATTGCCTTTAGAAGAAGTATTTGATCCAACAGGAGCAGGCGATACGTTTGCAGGTGGTTTTTCTGGATACATTGCAAAGCATGAAGACATTTCATTTGAAAGCATGAAAAACGCAATCATATATGGTTCTAACTTAGCTTCATTTTGTGTAGAAAAGTTTGGAACACAGCGAATGGAATCGCTCACGAAAGAAGAAATTACAGAACGCCTGCAGCAGTTTAAACAACTGACGCAGTTCGAAATAGAAGTAAACTAAAAAAACGCGCTCGTAACTGAGCGCTTTTTTTTGTCACAATACGCAACAACAACACAACAAACTACAACAATGAGTGACGCTTTGAAACACGAGTGCGGTATTGCACTTTTAAGGTTATTAAAACCATTAGAGTATTATAAAGAAAAATATGGTACTGCATTTTATGGCATTAATAAAATGTATTTGCTAATGGAAAAGCAACACAATAGAGGGCAAGATGGCGCCGGATTGGCAAGCATTAAGCTCAATATGAACCCTGGAGAACGCTATATCAGCAGAGTACGCTCCAATCAACAACAACCTATACAAGATATTTTTGCGCAGGTAAATGAGCGCATCAACACTATTATGGAACAAAGTCCAGGCTTAAACGAAGATGTGGCACGCCAGAAAAAGGAATTGCCGTATGTTGGCGAATTGTTTTTAGGACACGTTCGCTATGGAACTTTTGGAAAGAATAGCATTGAAAGTGTACATCCGTTTTTAAGACAAAACAATTGGATGCACCGAAATTTGATCGTGGCAGGAAACTTCAACATGACCAATGTGAATCAGCTTTTTGAAAAATTGATCAGCTTAGGTCAGCATCCCAAAGAAAAAGCCGATACTATTACGATTATGGAAAAAATCGGTCACTTTTTGGATGATGCTGTGGCGAAAATTTATAAAAAACTCAAAGCAGAAGGTTATAATAAGCAGCAAGCTTCACCATTGATTGCGGAACGACTGAATATTGCCAAAATCTTAAAAAAATCTTCTAAAGATTGGGATGGCGGTTACGCTATGGCGGGATTGTTAGGTCACGGAGATGCATTTGTATTGCGCGATCCGGCGGGAATTCGTCCAGCGTATTATTATAAAGATGATGAAATTGTCGTAGTGGCATCAGAACGACCTGTGATTCAAACCGTATTCAATGTAGATTTTGAAAATGTACAAGAAATTGAACCTGGAAATGCGTTGATCATCAAAAAAGACGGTTCGGCACATACAAAAGAAATTATTCCACCATTACCTCGCAAAGCCTGTTCTTTTGAGCGAATTTATTTTTCGCGCGGAAGCGACGCAGAAATTTACAAAGAGCGTAAAATGCTAGGGAAATTACTCTTGCCAAAAGTATTAAGTTCGATTGGTGATGATATAAAAAACACGGTATTTTCCTTTATTCCAAATACGGCAGAAACTTCCTTTTTTGGACTGACTGAAGCTGTAGAAGAATATTTGAATGAGCGTAAAACCAACGAAATTTTAAACGGTCAACGTTCCTTGTCTGCTGAAAAAGTACGTGAAATTCTTTCGGAAAGACCGCGTGTAGAAAAAATTGCCATTAAAGATGTAAAACTGCGCACATTTATTACAGAAGATAGCAGTCGTGATGATTTGGTTGCACACGTATATGACGTTACGTATGGCGTGATACAACCAGAAGATAATTTGGTTATTATTGACGACAGTATTGTGCGTGGAACAACTTTGAAGAAAAGTATCATTAAGATGATGGATCGTTTGCATCCAAAGAAGATTGTCGTAGTTTCTTCTGCACCGCAAATTCGCTATCCAGATTGTTACGGAATTGATATGGCGCGCATGGAAGACTTAATTGCGTTTAGAGCTGCGCTATCACTCTTAAAAGACCGCAATCAGTACGATTTGGTAGAAGAAGTATACCGCAAGTGTAAACTGCAAGAAAATTTAAAAGATATTGATGTTCAAAACTTTGTAAAAGAGATTTACGATCCTTTTACAGACGAGGAAATATCACAAAAAATAAGTGAACTTATCAAAACCGATACGGTACATGCTGAAGTAGATGTTATTTTCCAAAAAGTAGCCAATTTAAACAAAGCCTGCCCAAACAATTTAGGCGATTGGTATTTTACGGGAAATTATCCAACCAATGGAGGTAATCGAGTCGTAAATAAAGCATTTATTAACTTTTACGAAGGAAGCAAAGAGCGCGCGTACTAAGTTTTTGACACTCAACAAAAAACAAAAATATTTTTGTGAGAATTTTACTAAACTCATTCGTTGACTCTTAAATAAAAGTTAAATAATACACTTAGTCTAAAAAAGAGGTATTTGGTCTGATTTATTAGTGCTCTTTTAACGAGTCTACTTACATTAGCAGTGCCATAGCATAAGTAGGTTAAGTTCATGGTAAGATTTGGGGCAAAAAAAGGTGGTTTATTCCACCTTTTTTTATGCGCAAT
>CAZHSA010000291.1:0-5140 GCA_964535135.1 uncultured Kordia sp. | reverse complement strand
CCTGCAACCTCTTGAGCCGTAATCAAGTGCACTATTCAGTTATGCTACGAGGCCGATTGCTTATTGCGGGTGCAAATATATCTGTTTTTACAATAAATACAAACAATAAACTCTAAAAATACAATCTTTTTTTACAATGAATTATAACTTAGCTAAAGCCATACACATATAATATTCAGTTTAGCTAGTCTAAAGCTTTGGTAGTGACGTAATAACGCCAACCTATAATAGCAAGTTGAAGCTTGGAAGCTTTACTCAAATCCAATTGCCGTTTTGAAAAAGAGGGCAGGAGTAGTTTATTCAATTTTGCTAGTAGTTTAAAAAATGACTTTTTCATCGTTATAAAAATAGTAAAAAAGAATTGAAAAGTATCAGTACGCCATTTTAACTATAAAATGTTCTGTACAAGAAGAATCATAAAAAAAGCGAACCGAAGTTCGCAATTTTTGTATGAGGTACACAAGACTTCTTATTGTTCACCTTTAATACACCAAGGCTCTATAGAATTGCCACATAAATTGTCGTCACAAGAATACCCACATTTTGAATTACATTGCGATTGAGACATTCCTCCTTTTACTTTTTCATTATTAAAGTTAGAAATTAACTTTTTGTTTAACTTTAATGATGTGAAATTTCTTTTTTTCATGATTTAAAATTTTTGGTTAATAATCTTAAAGATAAGGAATTAAAAATGTTAATAATGTAGCTAATAGTTTTTTTTTAATACTAAAACTATTGAGTTATTTTTTAAGAAAAAGTGAAATTTGAAACAACTATTTGGTTATTTGTTGAAAATATGAATGCGTAGAAGAGGTGAAATTCTTGTATTCATCCTAAAAAAATAATTTTTTATAAGAAAATTGTGAGTAAATCACATGAAAATAACCTTTTTATAGGTGGAAGTAAAGTGTGATGACTAATATTTAGATCGTTGAAAAAACTAATTTTCTTTTTTAAATCTAGATAAACAATCATTAGAAAAGCAAAAAGCAGTGTATCACCGCAACTGCTTTCCTGTTCAATTAAAATTGAATGTAAAAAAGAAGCTATCTTGAATGTTTAGATAGCTTCTCTTTTATTTCTTTTTATAAAACTTTATTATGTTTTTAAGGTTGTAATCTATAGTAGAACTGAATACTACCAGTGTTGTATAATGATCCACTTCCAGTAGCAGCATCACAATACTGTATAATAGATTCTCCTAATATATCATCATCATTTTTAAGTGGAATGTCTATTGATGAGTTAATATCTACAGGACCTAATTTAAACTTCACAGTCAAGTTGAAAGTTCCCCATTGTCCTGGATCATCTTCATACCAGAAAACTTTAATTTGTTCTCCGTGTGGACAGTAATCCCAGTTAAACGTTTCCCAATTAGTTGTAACCCATTTTGTAGATTGACAGTTACCTAACCAGTTTGCGTTACGTAAGCTTCCTTTGCTAAACGATCCTTGTTTCTTAATATCTGTTGAAATTACATTGCCTGTTACAGGATCCAAATAGCTATATACAATCACAGCACGCATTTCTCTTTTCCCTTCAAATAATTCTGTTGTTGAGCTGTATGTCGAACAGTTGTTGAATTTGAATTTATAGATTTCATCTTTTTTATCAAATGTAGTTCTGTGACAGTTTGGTGCAACACAGTCTGGCTCTGGATCTTCTGGACATCCGTTGTTTGCTGCTGGTCCCGCTTCATTTGGACAATCATCTTGTGCATCCGGAACTCCATCGCCGTCTGCATCCGGATCACCACAATCACCTAAACAAATACATCTATAAATATCAAATAGTTGGGATACCTGTACAATTAAATACTGGTCTCCATCAATAATAGCGGTAATAAACAACTGAACAATGTGTTGCAACAGAATCACAGTGCTAAATAATGGCGCTATTTTCTATTTATCAAGTAGTTACAAGTGACGTTTATAAATATCATGCAACGAATTTATAAATATTACGATGCTAAATTTTCGGGAAAGTATTGTAAATACAAGGCTGTTATAATGTTGCGGTGTTGTAGCGTATTTTAAAGATTACGTTGATCGCTTAAAACTAAAGATTACCCTTTTTTATTTGTGGAAAGTTAAAATATAAGGAAGCAATTGGAAATGAAAGTAATTGTTCTTGGAAAGTTTACAGGATTTTTCTTTGGGAAATAAAGTTTGAAATTTTGAATAAAAAAAAGCAGTTGCGATAATGCAACTGCTTTTCTTAGTCCAATTCAAAGATAAGTGTTGTGGAAAACTATTCCTTCTTTTTCTTCTTTTTTGTCACTATAATGATAACACCGTTTTTAGCTTTCTTACCATATTTCGCGATGGCAGCATCTCCTTTTAATACAGTCATAGTTTCAATATCGTCAGCATCTAAATCTTTAAACTTCTTGTTCGAAACTTCTTTACCATCTACAATAACAAGTGGTTTGTCTTTTTTGCCTGAAGAATTAAAAATAATTTTACTTTCGCTTGTTTTGTAGATTTTAATTTTCTTGTCTTTTACTTCCTCTTCTTCTTCATCGCCAGTAATAGAGGTATACACAAATGTATTTCCTTTATCGTTTTTTATCTCAATTTCTTCTTCAATTTCAGTATCTGGCGTTATTACTTTTCCGTCAATAATGATGATTTCTTTATCATCTCCTTTTCTAACCCTAATTTTTTCGATAGGATCTACCTTTTTACCATTAATAATAATAACGTCTTCATCATTTTCTTTTTTAATATCAATGGTTTGTATTTTATCTTTCTGAATCCAAGTGTTTCTGGTCGTATTTCCATCGCTATTAGTGCTAATGATAAATTTCTTCTTTCCCTTTCCGTCATCATCATCATAATCAGAACGTACGGAGTATGAATACACACCTTTTATAGTTTTGTCTCCTCCAAATGCTTTTGATTTTATAAATAATTCTTCGCCGCGTTTTCCTAAATGAATGTCTGAAATTGCTTTATCATCAACAGTAGCAAACTTTCCATTGGCAGCTTCTTTATTTTTAGAGGTCAATACCAACGAAATTTCACTAATTTCTCCTTTTGAATTAAAATTGACATTACTATATTCAAATTTTATTTTTTGTGATTTGAAAAGCTTCTTATACGCCTTCAATTCGTCTACAGTCGTATTTTTTGTAATTACGATTACCAAATCTCCTGCAATATCTTCAGTCATAGGATTTACAGCATTCGTAACTGGAGTAGTGGTCACTTCTTTTGCAACTACTTCTGTATTAAATAGAAAGACAAAAGCGATCAACATCGGTACAATTAATGCCTGTTTCCATCTGTTTATTTGTGTGGATTTTGTTTTTTGTAACATAACTATTCGTTTTTTGATTAATGAATTATAAAAATTGTTTGTAAGCGCTGGACAATACGTATTGCCAGAAACTTTCAATAAGGTTAATTGGTATTCTTTTTTAGAAGGTGTTTCTTTGATAGCAGCACTATCTGCCAAAAACTCTAAATTTTGCAGCATGAATTTTTTGTACAACCACGCAATTGGATTGAACCAACAAAAAATACAGTACAATTTCGCCACAAAAACATCTATAGAATGTAATTGGCGACTGTGTGCTTGTTCGTGCTTTAAAATGGCTTCCAATTCGCTTGAAGAATACAACTTCGGATTGTATACGATGTAATTAAAAAATGAAAAAGGCGAAAAAGATGCGTCTGTTTCAATATACATAAACTGTCCGTCTTTGTGTGAAACTGACGATTTCCAGAGCAATCGGAACAAAGAAAAAAGTTCCATCAAAAATTTCCCAAAGAAAATAAATACGCCAGCAATATAGGTGTACAATACAATACTCAGCCAAGAAATGCTTGTCGTTTCAAGAGGAGCAGCATCGGTTGTGTATGTAAATGCACTTGTAACAACTTTAGTAATTGCAGGAATTTCTATGTATTGCGTGATCACCAAAAAAGGTAAGGCTAACGAAATCAACATGCCGCTCAACAAGAAAAAACGATTCTCTTGAAAAAGCGTTTCTTTTCGTAACACTAAAAAATAAAGTCCTAAAAACAATGCTAAAACACCAGCACTTTTGGCAAAATATAATAAAAATGCTTCCATTACTGTTCTTTTTCAATGAGGTTAATAATTTCTTTCAAATCTTCCACGCTGATCTTTTCTTCTTTCGCAAAAAAGGAAACGACATTCTTATACGAATCATTAAAATAATCCTGAATTGCAGATGCCATAAACTTTTTTCGGTATGCTTCTTTGGTTACCACAGGAAAATACTGATGCGTATTTCCGTATGCATTATGACTTACATATCCTTTTTCTTCCAAATTGCGCACAATGGTCGATAATGTATTGTAATGTGGTTTTTTTGTTTGAATCTCTGCCATCACATCTTTCACAAAAGCCTTTTCTAGCTTCCAAATGATGTGCATGATTTCTTCTTCTTTGTTTGTTAACTGTTGCATAATTGAATACAAATTAAGGTCACTTTTTTTTAAGTACAACACAAATATAACTAAAAATTTCGTTAGTCAACTATAAAAATAGTTAAACAACGAAATTTATAGTTTATTTAACAAAAATAAATGTGCATCTATATATGTTGTTTACAGCGACGATACAGGTGTATTGTGCTGTTTCTTTATGATTTATTACTGTAGAAAGATTAAAAATCTATTAGATAATTTATAAAACATTCCTACATTGTAACATGAAATAAGAAACTTGTTTTTGTTGGAAGTTACTAGTGTGTATCATGCGTACACTTTCTATATAAAATGATATCAGTCAATTATGAAAAAACTACAGTTATTCTTTTTGGTATGTTTTTGTATTCATTATGTCAATGGTCAGGAGACTATGATCACTATTGGCAAAACTGATAGTATACATTCTAAAATATTGAATGAAACTAGAAACATTTGGATTCATGTCCCCGATGGTGATTATGAGGGTGTTTCAAAAAGGAAAAAATATCCAGTTCTTTATCTATTAGATGGAAGTTCACATTTTCATGCTGTAGTAGGAATGATGCGTCAATTAAGTCCTGCAAAAGGTAACACGATTTGCCCAGAAATGATCATAGTTGGAATTTCAAACACGCATAGAACAAGAGATTTGACACCGACAAAACCAACCAAAAAAGCGCCACAGTTAAGAC
>CAZHSA010000290.1:0-5176 GCA_964535135.1 uncultured Kordia sp. | reverse complement strand
TTGTTATAGGAACAGAGTTTAGCGGAAAACCAGGTAAAGATGGAATTGAGCTAGTGCTGATTGAAGAAAATATGTCTAGTTTACAATTAGGAGGATTTGCGCTACGTATTGAATCTGAAAGACCTAAATAACACCCTACTTTAGTCAAAAACAAAGCCTGTTTTGAGTAGTATACAACTCGAAACAGGCTTTTATATAGTATTTTTTACTTGAATGTATACCGTTGTTCTTGCGTGGAAGAAGCGTTTAGTAATTGGTGAAAGGTTTTTATGGATTGAAAATTACGTGTAATTTCTCCCGAAACCGCAATTCCTGAAATACCTGTTTCCAATATCGCTGTCACATCTGCTGTAGTAATGCCACCAACACCAATAATAGGAGTTTCTGTGTTTAATGCTTCTATAATTGCCGTATAACCGTTTAGCCCTAAAATTGGCGGCACATTGTCTTTGGTTGTTGTAAACCGAAAAGGCCCTAAACCAATATAATCTATTTCTTTACTTAGTAATGTTTCGCAATCTTGCAACGTATTTGCAGTGCCACCAATCAGTTGCCAAGTGTATAAATGCTTTCTGATCATAGTAGGGCAGGTGTCTGTATTTTCTAAATGAACACCATCTGCTTTTACTTCTTTTGCTATATTGTAATGATCATTAATAAACAGTCTCGTTTGAAAATGAGCTGTGATATCTCTAGCTTCTTTGGCTAATTTTAAAAGTTTCTTTTTTGAAATACTTCTGAAACGTAATTGCACCAATTCTGCACCAGATGAACAGGCTTTTTGAATATTTTCTAGCAATTCTTTAGGAGAATCTCCTTGAGTGATATAATGGAGTTTAGGGATTATCATGCTAGATCGCTATTATGTTAGAATATTCCATAAAGTAAGATTCAAAGCGTTTTAGTGTCGGATGCATTTTTTCTGCATACACTACGTACTGACATTTACCAATACAATTTGTAACAGACATCAACGCCGTATATGCTGATTTTTGAATTAAAAATTCACTATCATCAACACTGAAAATTTTTAGCTGCGAAGTATTCAATCCATTCAATAATAACAGCTTATTCATGGCTATTGGTGTGGAAATAAGGATGTCAATTCCTTCAAATATTTCTGATTTTTGTATATCCACATGAAGCTGCTCATAGCCAGCATATACACGTAACGACGTATGTTTTGTATAGGCTAAAAAGGCATCGTATAAGGCTAAAACTTTTTCCTTATTTTCCACAATAACCACAGCTCTTGGAGCATTTCCAACGGCTTCACATTTTAATTTGTGTAAGGTAGTCAGTATCAATGTGGTTGTTTTTCCACTTCCTTTTGAAGCTATACAATAGACATTGGCGCCACTTTTTATCACAGGAATACTTTTGCTCTGAAGAAGCGTAGGTGTTGTTATTTCGAGCGTTTCTAATCTCTCTTTTAGGTGAACGTGTAATTTTTTAAATGGCATAGGAATAAAGAACTAACTGCTTCGTGCAGTGTGTATACTAATTACGGCAAATATACTACCTGCAATGAAATAAATAGATGAAGTTTCTTTTCTATTTCTTCATCACCTTTTCTTGAAGCATAATTTTCCCTGTCGAATCATACGCTTTTATGCAATAAACTCCTGCGTATAAATTGTCAGATTGATTGATTTTTTATGAACTATGTGGTTGAGAATGAAGTGGTTTTCGTTACTTTTTTTAGAACGATCAATACAAGGAGTGAAGCGCATCCGCAGATTAAGAATCCGATAAATAGAGGAGAAGCGGTTGTTTTAATAAAACTTCCTATGTATGTTGCAATCGGAACCGCCATGATCGTGGAGACAAATCCGTTGATGGCAGCACCAACTCCGGCAATGTGTCCGACAGGTTGCATCGCCAATGAGCGTAAATTCCCGAAAAGGAAACCTATCGCAAAAAACTGCATTCCAAAGAAAGATACTAATATATACACATTAGGATTTGGTTTTCCGTAGAAGAAAAGCAAGTATACGAGTGGAATTGCGGTGAATAATAGTAAGAACGCGCGCACCAATTTGTACATACCATATTTTAAAACAAAAGTTCCGTTTAAGAAAGTAGCAAAACCTACCGAAATGGCAAGTGCAGCAAAGATGTATGGAAATTCTTCTACCATGCCGTATTGGTTTTGAAAGATGTCTTGTGAAGCACTTAAATACACCATAAACGAACCTGTGATCAATCCTGAAATAAGTGTAAACGCAATAGACGTTTTGAATTTCATAAATTCTTTTAAACCATTGATAAATAACTCTTTAGATAACTTTATTTTATTCTCTGGATGAAGTGTTTCGGGTTGTCGTTTCCAAAGCCAAATCATGATGATTGCGCCAAAAATTAATTGTCCATTGAAGATGGATTTCCAACCGAATGAATCGAGGAGTAGCTTTCCTAATGCTGGTGCTACCACAGGAACCAAGATAAATATTGCGACGATGAACGACATGATTTTTGCCATATAATCGCCACTAAAACTATCGCGAACCATCGCAATACTAATCGTTCTTGGAGCCGATAACCCGATGCCTTGTAGAATGCGTCCCACAATCATCATTTCTAGACTTTGCGCCATTACACAGAGAAAACTAGCGAGCACAAATAGCGTAAATCCCATATAGATGATGGGTTTTCGGCCGATACTGTCGGAAAGTGGTCCAAAAATCAATTGTCCGAATCCTAATCCTAAGAAAATCATCGTAATTAACTTTTGATTATCTGTAGAATCAGTAGTTCCGATAGACACGCCAATCGCTTCTAAGGCTGGTAAAATGGCGTCAATAGACAGCGCTACAATTGACATGAGCGATGCCATGAGGATGATAAATTCGGTTTGCGATTGCTTTTTTGAAATCATTTTGCAAAAGTACGGCTTCTTAGGGAGAATATTCCTGATTTGCAGCCTAGACTTTTTCTAATGCTAGAATCAATATTGTGATTGCTTTTCAAGTCAGACCGTTTATTTTATAATGAATAATCATTCCTGTAAAGGCGAGATATATAAATTATCGCTAGAGCTGAATAGACAAATTTGATCAATTTGCGAAATTTTCAAATTGCTGTAGTATATTCGTATTTTAGAAGCAGCAATTTTGTGATGAAAGTATTTAATAAACAACGTTTCGAGTTTATGGGGAAAAAGAACCTTAAAAAGTATGTAAAATATGCGTTTGGAGAGATTGTTCTGGTCGTGATTGGCATTTTAATTGCGGTCGGCATTAATAACTGGAATCAGCGAAAACAGTTGAACAATGCCAATGAAGAGCTAAAATTGAACATTATTAAACAGCTAGACAAGGACATTGCAACTATTGAAGAGTATCAGAAAGATTTGGACACTTTACAACACAACTATTTGAAGTATTTGAATCAAGCAGGCGATAGTTTAAATATGTTATCTGGTGATATTTTAGGATCTTTATTGTTTGAAATGAATACGATGGATACCGATACACACGTCATAACGATGATTGACAACGCGACATTGAACGAATCGAAAGCTTCTGAAGAATTGTTGAATTTGACATCAGCCTATAAGATTTACTTAGAAGAGTTGCAATCTGTGGAGCGTTTAATTTTTACAACTATCACGGAGAATTTAAAACAAATTGAGCGTACACAAGATTGGTATGTAGAGTTCATTACAAATTTAGTTTGTAGAGATGAGTGTATTACTTATTTTACGAACAATAAACAGCACAAAGCAAGAATAGCTTCCTTACGATTTTTATACGTTAACGGATATGGTGGCATCATTTCAGGATTAAAAAATGATTTAATAGGCTACAGGAATGGATTGCAACAATTAGATAATTAGTTTTAGTAAGTAGTAGGTGTTTGTTTTGTGAGTGTCAAATTATTTTATTTAACATAATATAAATTATAACACATTTCAAATGTAGTTATAATAAGTCATTATGTAAAATTGCTTTTTGTCGTTTTATATTTGAAGATCCTTACAAACGAATAATTTAAGTAGCTGCTATACTATTATAAAATTACATATTATTTTCATAATCCATACTTTGACTCAATACACGAACAATTAAAATTCCGTTTGTAGTAATTAGATAAAAAATAGTATGCGATTTGTATGAAAACCGTTTTAATGACAACATAAATTCTGAAGCATCACGTCCGAGATGACTATTGTTAGCTAATATTTGAAATAAATTATGTATTCCTAAAACATATTCTTTGGCTTGTTTTATTCCAAATGTTTCAATTCCGTATTCGTAGATTTTAGAAAGATCGATTTCTGTTTTTTGTGATAATTTATAATCGCCCATCTGCTTTCATTCGTGCTTCGACTTCTTTCATTATATCTGGAACGGATTTATTACTAATTCCACTTTCCATACCTTCAGTAATAGCTGCTTTTAGCGCTGAGAATTTGGCGTTTTTTGCGATATCATGTCTTACTAAATCTCGAAGATATTCACTATCATTTGTATATTCTCCTGCTTCTATTTGAGATTTGATCCATTTGTCTTGCTTTTCCGTGAATGTGATTGTTTTTCTTATTGTAGCCATTATCAAATGTTTAAATAATCATACTATTGGTGTAATTTAGCTGATTTATTTGTGATTGCAAAATTTAATTCTAAGTTACTTTGTGTTTAGTAGATTTAGAAAGAATCGTATCTACGCAACTAGACAATCTTAATACAATTCACGATTTACTAAAGATTATGAAGCTTCAAAACGAACTTATTGAGAATGCAAATAAGAAACTAAAAGATGAAATTATTGATTTTAAGAGACGAGTTAATTATGGAACTGGGAAGTTTGAGTGAATTTTAGAATTTAACTTGTTTAAGAATTATGTTGCTTGTTATAGATACCTTTATTTTCTAGAATTAGCTTTTTCTCTAATTTTAAAGCTTCGATTCTTGGTTTAGGAGTATCATAAATCATTTCAGTAAATATTTTGCCATCCTTTAAGTGTTCATACATTCTTCTATTTATTCTATGTTCGTATGTTATGCCATCATAAACATGTTCAACCTTGTTATCATTTTTATTTTGAAGAAAATAATTAACTGTATCATTGGGACTACCAAATATGTTAGATATACTATATCCAGCTAATCCACCACTTGCTACGCCCATAAATTGGCATCTCATCTTTTCTATACCAGTTAATCCATTATTT
>CAZHSA010000289.1:0-5178 GCA_964535135.1 uncultured Kordia sp. | reverse complement strand
ATTGATTTTATTAAAAAATAAAAAAACGAGTCCTAAAACTCGTTTTCTTACTAAATTTGATACTTTCTTTATTTTGGAGGTCCAAAACAAGCTTCTACGTGGCATGAATATATGGGCGCAGTATCGCCGCTACACGGACTGCCAGTTGCTCCTCCATTTATAACAAGTATTTTTAAGTTGCTTACAACATTTTTATGTAAAGCTAAATTTTTTAAATTCTGTTTTTTCATAATATAAGTCTTAATGTTTATCGTTCTTGGTCTACAGGATTACACGTTTCTGGATGACAAGTATATACCATTGCTGTATCTCCACTACAATTGGGATCGTCTGAACCTCTTCTAAGTTGACCTTTTAAAACATCAGATTTAAAACTACTAATTACTTTTTTGCGTAGTTGCAAACTCTTCAAATTTCTTTTTTTCATGATTTAAAAATTTTGGTTAATTCTTAAAGTTACAAAATACTTGCGGAACGCTTCGAATCCTATCAAAATAATAACTGCAAACACAAAAAAAGCTGCTCAAACATAATGTTTAGCAGCTTTTACAAATTGAATTATTTTCTTTTTCTTATTCGGTACCTTTCAATACCAATAAAGGCAAACGACTTTCAAAATCGACTTTCTTTACAGAATTTTGTTCCCAGAGTTTTTTGAAAAATCCGCGTTTGCGTCTAAATACACAAATCATATCAGGATTATTTGCGTTTAAATGCTCTAACAGTCCTTGAAATAAGGTAGAATTTTCAGAACTTCTATACGCAGACGTAATGGCTGCCAATTCCGAATGAAACTCTAAATCTTCTGGTAAAAAGTTAGGCGTTTTTACTTGTAACAAGCGCATCTTTGCACCAAACGTTTCTAAAATTTCTTCTAACGGTTGCAATACTTCTTTACGCTTGATAATTCCAGACTTAATCGCTGTCAACACCTTTTTAATTGGCTTAAATGTATATCCTTCTGGCACGATTAACACAGAAATATCGGTTTGTTTCACAATACTTCCCGACGTGCTTCCTAAAAACATTTCTTCTTTAATAGAGTTGCTTCTTGGTCCTAAAATAATCAAGTCAATTCCTAACTCTTTATCAATAGAATTAATACTATCAATGACATTTCCTTTCGCAGAAATTACAGATACATCTACATTTTTCAAATCTACACTATCCACAACTTCTTTTACGTAGGTCGCTGTTTCACGACTTACGATTTCATCGACATTTAAAATCGTTCCTGCTTTAGAAAGTACTTTAAATGCTCTAAATACAAATACTTTTGCGTCCGTTGCATCCGCGAAGTCAATCGCATATTGCAACGTATTCTGTGCATTTGTTGATTCTCCAATAGGAACTAAAATATGGTTCATTGTCTTAAAATTTCTGCAAAAATAATCATTTTTTAATTCAAAGGTTGTTTTTCAATTTTTTAAAATAAGTTTCATCTCCGTACAAGTACAAGAAATCTGTGTTGTAAACGCGGTAAAATAGTTCCTACATGCTATCAATAGTTTGCTTATCATGGTTTTTAACTTTAAATAGTGATTTAAACTTTTTTAATCACTTCTAAAAAAAGAATTGTAGTTTTGAATAGACTACTAAATTATTAGCAAAACTATTGACAACTTAATACAACAATGAAAATTCGTCTAACCCTACTCATAATTATTTGGTGTAGCCTTAACTGTCTGAGTCAACATAATGCTGAACTCACAAATGCTCTAAAAAAAGAACTTTCCAAAAATTCTACAAAAGACGGAAAGTGGGTTTTTAATGAAAACGAAGCGGAAATCTATAAAATCGAAAAAAAAATCTTCGCTAAATATTTTCCTGATACTGAGCTGTATCAAGTGAAACTTACCAATTATCTAGGGTATCATATCAATACATCAAACTGTCTTGTTCTATTTTATCGATCAAAAGGAAAAATCCAATTAGTCGAGCCAATTTGGTATTCTGACATAGACAAAAAGTTCTTGAAAAAGTTTATTGGGTTGGAGCTGAAAGACAAAAATACATTGCATCATCTTATCTTTGAATTACAAGACTTAATGATGATTGGATCAAACTACACAACAAATAATACCAAAATAACAGACTCAAATATTACATTTGATGTAATTAAAAAGAGCTCTAAAAATAAAGTTTGGCGCAAAATCAAAATTAAAATCAAAGCATATAGTATCATAGGGTTTTCATCCACGAATCCTAAATTGAATGAAACAAAAACAGTGGAGTAAAAACTACAAATACCGATGCTATCATGTAACGTTATGAACATTCGCAAAGCCACTTCTCAAGACATTGAAACACTTTTGACCATCACCAAAGCCTGTGCTAAATTCATGATTCAAAAAGGAATTTTTCAATGGAATGAAAACTATCCAAATCGCAACGCATTTGTGCATGATATTGAAAGAAATGAGCTCTACGTATTACTGGAAACTGACGAAATTGTAGGTTGTATTGTCATTTCTACCTTCATGGATGAAGAATATAAGTCAGTTAGTTGGGATACGCCAGATGGAACCAATATTTACATTCATCGTTTGGCAATTCACCCAAAAGCACAAGGAAAAGGCTATGCGCAATTTTTGATGGAATTTGCCGAAAACTACGCCATAGAAAATAAGTATCGTTCCATAAGATTAGATACTTTTAGTAAGAACGCTAGAAACCAAAAATTTTACGAACTTCGTGGCTATAAAAAACTGGAAGATATTTACTTTCCCAAACAAAGTGTATATCCTTTTCACTGTTACGAACGCATTCTTTGAAAACAAAAGTCACCACATCACTTGTTAACAAACTGGCCATTCCTGCTTTAATTGCTGGAGTTGCCGAACCGTTATTGTCTATCACAGATACTGCCGTGGTGGGAAATGTAGATTTGGACGCCACAGAAGCCTTAGCTGCTGTCGGAATTGCAGGTGCGTTCATTTCCATGCTCGTTTGGGTTTTTGGACAAACACGAAGCGCAATTTCTGCATTGGTTTCACAATATTTAGGTGCTGACAAGTTAGAAGACATCAAAACCTTACCTGCACAAGCCATTGCCATCATTCTGCTCATCAGTTTTGTGGTCATTGCCATCAGTTATCCGTTTGCGGAATACATTCTCAGATTTTACAACGCAGAAGGCATCACGCTAGATTACAGTTTTTCATACTTCCGAATTCGCATCTTTGGCTTGCCTTTTACCTTGCTCACATTTGCCATTTTTGGTGTATTTAGAGGGTTACAAAACACCTACATTCCCATGATTATTGCGATTTTGGGAACCTTACTCAACATTGGGCTGGATTTTGCATTTGTCTATGGAATCCCAAATTTCATTCCTGCCATGCATGTAGAAGGTGCGGCGTATGCGAGTATCATTTCACAAATTTTCATGGCGATATTATCAGTGATTCTTCTATTAAGAAAAACACAAATTCCATTAATCATCAAGTTGCCTTTTCACAAAGAATTACCCAAAATGGCCGTCATGATTCTTAATTTAGTGATTAGAACCATTGCTTTAAATGTGGCGTTATATTTCGGGACTTCTTTTGCGGCAAAATACGGTGCGGAATACAGTGCAGCCTACACGGTTTTACTAAATATTTGGCTATTTGGCGCGTTTATCATTGATGGATATTCCAGCGCAGGAAACATTTTATCGGGGAAATTATACGGTGAAAAAAACTATATTGAATTGGTACAACTCAGCCAACGACTCACAAAATACGCCATTATTGTTGGTGTAACGATCTTACTTTTCGGCCTTGGTTTGTATTATCCTATCGGGAAACTATTTACACAAGAAACAGCCGTTTTAAATGAATTCTACGCAGTTTTTTGGCTCGTTTTGGCGATGCAACCTATTTGTGCCATTGCTTTTATTTTTGATGGAATCTTTAAAGGATTAGGAAAAATGGCAACCTTGCGAAACGTACTGCTTTTTTCAACATTCTTCGTCTTTGTGCCAACGATTTTGGTGTTAGATCTCTTCGATTTAAAACTCTATGCAGTTTGGAGTGCCTTTACACTTTGGATGATTGCGCGCGGAGTGCCGTTAATTTATTTCTTTCGAAAAGAATTTGTGCCGAAAACGAAAAACTAGACTTATTCTTTTGTGATGACTCTTGTTATATCTTTTTACCACGAATTCACGAATTGTTTTTGTGTTTATTTGATTAATTGTCACGAATTTTCGATATTCATTTTCAAATCGTTCTATTAAACTAAACGTCTGATCGAGTAATTTTTCGAAGAGAAACGGAGAAAAATTGTATCGAGATCTTCTTTGAAATATTCATAGATTTCTATCTTAGCAGAAATGATATTCGAAAAAAGTCCTGATTCTTGATTCTAAAAATCTTGGTTCTTTTTTCAACACAAAATCACAATAACATGACCACCAAACGCAGCAACGGAAGTTTATATACCAACATTCAACACAACATCGCAACCCTAGAATTTGGACATCCTGCCAGCAATTCATTTCCTGGCGAATTGTTAGACCGATTGACGAATGAATTGAAAAAACTTTCTACAAACGATGTTGTAAGCGTAATTATCCTCAAAAGTGAAGGTGATCGTGCGTTTTGTGCAGGCGCTTCCTTTGACGAACTCGTCGCGATTGATACTTTGGAAGACGGAAAAACGTTTTTCAGTGGTTTTGCCAATGTTATCAACGCGATGCGAACTTGCGGAAAATTGATTATTGGTCGCGTACAAGGAAAAGCTGTTGGTGGCGGTGTTGGCTTAATTTCTGCTTGCGATTATGTGTTCGCTGCCGAAGCAGCTTCTGTAAAACTCTCCGAATTAACCATTGGAATTGGTCCATTTGTCATTGCACCAGCGGTACAAAACCGAATTGGAAAAGCAGGATTTTCAGAGTTAAGTCTCGCGCCAAGCGAATGGAAAACGGCGTACTGGGCAAAAGAAAAGGGCTTATATGCAAGAGTCTTTGAAACACAAGCAGAATTGGATAAAGAAGTCGAACTGTTTGCCTCAAAACTCGCTTCCTACAATCCGGATGCGTTGGCAGGCATGAAAAAAATATTGTGGGAAGACACCGAAAACTGGGACGAACTCCTAGCTGAACGCGCCGAACTTTCTGGAACACTCGTATTATCTGACTTTACTAAAAATGCTTTGGCGAAGTTTAGGAAATAGATTGTTAGACTTCTTAGA
>CAZHSA010000288.1:5119-5184 GCA_964535135.1 uncultured Kordia sp. | reverse complement strand
CTTTCTAACATCTAACATCTAACATCTAACATCTAACATCTAACATCTAACATCTAACATCTAAC
>CAZHSA010000288.1:0-5019 GCA_964535135.1 uncultured Kordia sp. | reverse complement strand
ATTTAACATCTAACATCTAACATCTAAACAATCACCAAATACCAAATTGAAAATCCTGTCAAGAACAACATTCCTAACCAACTTAGAATGCGCAGTCCGAGTGTTGGTTGCCATTCTTTCGGTGTGTGTTTGCTTGTAATCAAAATGTAGTTTGAAATGGCATAAAAAGGGGCAGTTACAAACGATAAAACCGTAGCAATGTAAATGAGCGATCCCATTTCGGCTAAAAATTGTGTCATGATGATAATGGTTCCCACCACTAAAATCAACATCCAAAAGATATAACTGTGTTTGATGTATTTTCCAAATAACAACTGACTCGTCTTTGCCATAGCTCTTGGCGAAGCATCTAAGGTGGTCAACGTTGTGCTAAACATGGTTGTAAATGCCGCAATGGCAATGATGATGTACACTTCACTACTTAAACTTTCTGTATAGAGATTGATGAGTTGTGACGCAAATTCGTCTCCTTTGGAAGAAAACTCAAGTCCCGAATTGAACATGATGAACGCACCCAACGCCATAAAACAGATTCCTAAAACGATGGTTACAATATACCCAAAGTTGAAATCGAATAATGCTGTTTTTGGCGTGAAACTTTCCGTTTCTTGCCGTTTTTCAACTGCCCATAACGAATGCCAAATCGAAATGTCTAACGGCGCTGGCATCCATCCCATAAAAACAATCAATAAGGTCATGCCGCCAATTTCTGTGGGGAAAATTTGTCCCGCACTTAACGCGTCATTTCCTTTAAAAAGTGCCATCGTTACTGCAATAACAGTACTTACTGTTAAGGTAATGATGATGACTTTCATAAGTTTGTCTAAAAAAGAATAGCGTCCCATTGCCAAAATTCCCAAACAAATTAGCGTAATGATGGTGCTCCAAATTTCCATGGAAAATTCAATACCAAATAATTTTGAAGCCAATCCTGCCGTAACAATGGTGACAGCGGTTTGTATGGTAAACATCGTCGCAAATGTGAGTATAAAGTACGCGACTAATAATCCTTTACTGAGTTTTTTATAGCCGTCTAGTAAACTTTCGCCAGTAGCGGCGGCATATCGCGGTCCGAATTGAAAGAACGGATATTTAAACAAATTTACTAACAACAATGCCCATAACAATCCAAAACCGAATTCCGCACCAACTTTGGTAGAGTTGACCAAATGCGAAACACCAATAGCAGCGCCTGCAAATAATAATCCTGGACCGAGTTTTTTGATAAAAGCTAGTTTCATTGTTTTTGAATAATTTCAGCCAATAGTTTTCTAGCGCGCAATAATTTCACTTTTACATTATTCATCGGCTCTTGCAGTTGCTCTGAAATTTCTTTGTAACTCAACTCTTGAAAGTAGCGTAAATTAATGACTTCTTGATAATGCGGTTTCAGTTGTTTGATGTCGCGCAGAAGTTTTGCTAAGTTTTGTTCTGTGATGATTTTATCTTCTGGCGTTGGACTATCGTCTACAATTTGATACACTTCTTCTTCCTGTTCTTCTGTAGTTTCAATGTGTTTTTTTTCTTTCCGAAGAAAGTCTATGTGGATATTTTTAGAAATGGTAATCAGCCACGTTTTAAACTTGTACTTCTCGTCGAACGTATCAATCTTATCAAAAGCTTTAGAGAAAGTTTGAATGGTAATGTCTTCCGCATCATTCTCATTTTGAACACGTTTCAGTTGAAAACCATACACATCATTCCAAAAAGAATTCAGCAAGAAATTGAACGCTACTTGGTTGCCCAGTTTCGCCTTTTGTATGTATGCTTTCAGAATCGTTTCAGCTATTTCCAATGCGTTGGTTTTGAGATCGTATTGGCTATAAAGATACCAAAATGAATGACAACTAAAAAGAGTTCTAAAATTGGAAGCAGATATAAGGTGTCTTGTTCTTTGAGTTTATTTGCCGAAAATCCGATGACAAGATACTGAACCAATACACGAATTCCCATGATTCCCAAAGCAAACATCCAAAGATCGGTACACAATAAAAAGATAGTTCCTGCCCAAAACAGTACTTGTGAACTGTAAAAAGTACCTAATAAAAATTTGTGAATGAATTTATAGTGTGAAGATGTACTTACATGTCTTCTTTTTTGACGAAACCACGCGCCAAAAGTCGTTTTAGCTTGTGAAATGGTGACACTGTTTTTAGAATAACTAATGGTAGTGTTTTTCCCAGTCGCTGCATCTTTGATGAACAAATCGTCATCACCAGAACGAACTTTGATATGATTTATAAAACCGTTCACTTTATAGAATTCGCTTCGATGATATGCTAAATTTCGACCAACGGCTGTGTAGGGAATTCCTAATTTTGCATAACTGAACGCTTGTACAGCTGCCATTAACGTTTCAAACCGTATCAAAAGGTTTAAGAACGAATGTTTTTTTCTCGCGTAAGCGCCATACCCCAGAATAATTGTTTTTGTACTAGAAAAGTGCTGCGTCATTTCTGCCAACCAACTTTTAGATGCGGGAACACAATCCGCATCGGTAAAGACTAAATAATCGTTAGTTGCTGCTTTAATTCCGAGCGTTAAAGCATATTTTTTATTTCCCCAAAAAGCTTCATTGTTTTCTACATTGACAATTTTGATGTTGTCGTTTTTAGTTTGAAACGCTTCCATGATGTCTAAGGTTTCATCAGAAGAAGCATCGTTGATCAATACAATTTCGAAATTTTGATACGCTTGCTGTAAAAGTTGAGGAAGGAGCGTTTTTAGATTTCCCGCTTCGTTTTTAGCACAAATAATTACAGAGACAGGCACATTTTGTAGTTTCTTGCGTTTCGTTTTTTCAAAAGCGAACAGTCCGAAAAGTAAAAAATAAAGAATTTGAATAGCAGCTACGGCTATTAAAGCATACAGTAGAAAAGTAATCATACAAAAGGAGAGAGGCTAACTATTTACTGTGTTGTGGCTCTGAACACGAATCAAATTGATCAGGCGTTTTTCCACAAAAACCACAAGCTTCGCCATCTTGGTTTAACATTGGATTTTGACTTGCACAAGTTCCTGCAAATTTTCCATCTTTCTTTGCCCAAATTTTAATTGCAATTCCTGCAAAGCAAAGTGATAATAAACCAATTGTTAAGAGTACTAATTTCATTTTTTGTTGTTTTATTTTGAATTTTTTGAGATCCAAATAAATGTCCTGCAAAGATACGATTTTTTTGCAAGAAGGATAAATGGCAATAGGCAAATAAAATATTAACAATTTTTAAAAAAATAAAATAACATCTCGCAAGTGATGAATAAAGGTGAGACGAAAAATAGGAGGGTTTTAGTGACTTAGTTGTTAGTAAGTTAAGAAGCTTTGTAAGACTTTTTTTTCTAAATTGAAGATACTAATCAATAAAACATATACATTATGAAGAAGTATTTCGCAGAGATTTTTGGAACATTCTGGCTGGTATTTGGCGGATGTGGAAGTGCAATTTTTGCCGCAGGATATCCAAATGTTGGTATTGGCTTTGTAGGAGTTTCGTTAGCTTTTGGTCTTACAGTACTCACCATGGCGTATGCCGTAGGACATATTTCGGGCGGACATTTTAATCCGGCAGTTTCTTTAGGACTTTGGGCTGGAGGAAAGTTTTCCGGAAAAGACTTGCCAGGCTATATTGTTTCGCAGCTTATAGGAGCTATTCTTGCCGCTGGCGCATTGTATTTAATTATGACAGGCTCCGATAAAGAAATTGGAGGTTTTGCCGCAAACGGATATGATAGTTTGTCACCAGACAACTATTCCATGATGTCTGCTTTTATTGCTGAATTTTTACTCACAGCGTTCTTCTTACTTGTAATTTTAGGAAGTACCAACGAAAGAGCACCAAAAGGATTTGCGCCAATTGCTATCGGTTTGTGTTTAACACTGATTCACTTAATTAGTATTCCTATTACGAACACTTCTGTAAATCCGGCACGTTCTACAAGTCAGGCATTGTTTGCTGGTGGCGATTATTTACCGCAAACATGGTTGTTTTGGGTAGCACCGATATTAGGAGCTATCGTCGCAGGATTTATTCACAAAGCATTGTTTGATAAAGCGTAAATTCACTAAATATACATTCTACTATTTTGAAGCATTTTTTATAGCTGACGATGCGTACAAAAAATAGATAAGATAAAGTTAAAGTCCTGTTTTTCCCATGAAACAGGATTTTTTCTGTAATAATTATTGCTATCTTGTAAAGGATTATCATCCAAAAAAATCAGCGTTATGAAATATGTAGGAGCTTTTTTAATATGTATGTTTTTGGTTTCATGTACTGCGCCAAAAGCGGTGTATGATTACGATCGTAAAACAGATTTTTCCAAGTACAAAACGTATAATTTTTTTCCAGATATTGAGACAGGTTTGAACGAACTAAACGATAAACGCTTGTTTCGTTTGACAGATTCCATTATGCAAGCACGCGGATTTGTGCGAACGGCAACACCCGATTTTTACATAAACATTGAAACGGCTGCTTTTGAGCCAGATCAAGATGCTGCAGTTGGCGTTGGTGTTGGCGGCGGCGGACGCAATACTGGCGGAGGAATTTCCATTGGATTGCCCATCGGAAGCTCCAAAAGAAATCAGGAAGTTGTTATTGATTTGGTAGATGTACGACAAGATCAATTGTTTTGGCAAGCCATTGTAGAAGGCTATTTTAAAGAAGAAGCTTCTCCCGAAGAACGCAAATCGTATTTCAGAGCTATTTTGTTAAAAGCATTTGAAAAGTTTCCGCCTGAAAAGTAGTAGTGTTTTTTAAATTTTATCACTTGTCTATTCATATAAATCTAAACAGTCACAAAGCGACAAAAAAGCACAAAAAAGATGCCTCATCAAAACTGACAAGGCATGTATCTTTAAAATATGTTTAAAATGATTATGATTCGATTTCTGATTTATCTTTCATCATAATACTTTTCTTCTTGCTAGGATCTGTAATCTTTCCTTTAATCTTGATCGCTTTTGTTGGCTCATCTGCATTAGAATATACCGTAATTGTCTTTCTAATTGGACCAACACGC
>CAZHSA010000287.1:0-5185 GCA_964535135.1 uncultured Kordia sp. | reverse complement strand
GACGTTTTTATTCTTTAAAGCAACAGATTGCTTTGTCATACTTCCGCGCAATGACGTTTCATATTTTCATTTCCAAAACAATACCAAGGAGCGATACTAAAGCAAAGTGTATCTAAATTTAGGTATTAGGCATTAGTACAGTTCTTTGAATAATTAGAATTTCCAGCAAAAATACCAAAATACCAACAGGCGAAGCCGCGTCTAACGAGATTCCCGCCTTTGCGGAAACGAGTCTAAAACCCAACCGCTTTGTCATCACCACGCGGATCGGCGCCGCCTTCTAAGGTTCCATCTGGTAACACCAAAATTCCTTCTACTTTTCCAATTACAGGACTGTTTGTAGCATCAATCGTATAGCCAAGTTTGGTGAGTTCTGCTTTTAATTCGTCACTAAAACCATTCGGCTCCATCTTTACAGTATCTGGCAACCATTGATGGTGAAAACGCGGCTGATTGATCGCTTCTTGCATGCCCATGTTGTATTCGTGAACGTTCAAAATGGTCTGTAAAACACTAGTAATAATGGTAGATCCGCCAGGTGTTCCCACCACGATGTATAATTTTCCACCTTTCTCCACAATCGTTGGTGTCATGGAACTTAACATGCGTTTTTCAGGCGCAATACTGTTGGCTTCAGCACCAATCAATCCAAACATATTGGGTTCGCCAGGTTTTGCGCTAAAATCGTCCATTTCATTATTCAAAAAGAAGCCTAACTCATCACAATACAATTTAGAACCATACGCGCCGTTGATCGTCGTCGTTACAGAAACAGCATTTCCAAATGGATCTACGATAGAGTAGTGCGTAGTTTCATCACTTTCTACGATTTCTATGTTTCCATGCGACACTTCAGCAGATGGCGTGGCTTTCTCAAAAGAAAAAGTTGACATCCGTTCTTTCGTATATGCATCACTCAGTAAAGTTTCTGTGGGAATCGTAACAAAATCCGGATCACCTAAAAAGTAACTACGATCCGCATATGCTCTACGTTCAGCTTCTACAATCAGTTGAATGGCTTTTGTGGTATTATGTCCCAATTCCGCTAAATCATACGGTTCAATTGCTTTCATGATTTCAGCCAAACACACACCGCCGCTTGATGGTGGCGACATCGAAATAATACGCAAATCGTCATACGTAAACGTAATAGGCGTTCGCCATTTTGCTTCGTATTTAGCCAAATCTTCCATGGTCATGATTCCTCCTGATTTCTGCATAAAATTCACGAGCTTCTGAGCGGTTTCTCCTTTGTAAAATTCGTCACGACCGTTTTTTTGAATGCGTTTCAACGTATTAGCCAATCGCAATCGCTTGATCGTATCTTTTGCCTTCCAATCTATCGCAAATAAAGAACTTGGACTATTTACCTTAAAAAACTCAGGACGGTATTTATCCAAACGTTTTTGTTGTTTTTCAGTCACAACGACACCTTTTTCAGCCAACGCGATCACAGGTGCTATAATTTCCTCCATGGATAACTTTCCAAATTTTTCATGTGAAGCAAAAATACCCGCAATATTTCCTGGAATTCCAACGGCCATTGCGCCCAATCTACTTTTGTTGGGAATCACTTCTTGCGTAATCGAATCCAAATACATGTCTTTTGAGGCTGCCAACGGCGCTTTTTCACGATAATCGAGCGCACCAATACGTCCGTCATTTAGGCGATACACCATAAATCCGCCGCCGCCCAAGCTTCCCGCATACGGATAGGCAACTGCGAGTGCTAATTCCATTCCTGCCATCGCATCAAACGCATTTCCGCCTTTTTCAAGAATGATTTTTCCAATAGTAGAAACTTCTTCACGCGCAGACACGAGCATGGCTTTGTCAGCAATAACGCCTTTAATGGGTTCTTTCTGAGTGGTTTTACACGAAAATAAAAAAATGCTACAAAGGCATAAAAGAAAGACTTTATTCATGTTGTAATTCATTAAGTTTTTGTTTAGAAAATTCGATCAGTTCCGCAAAAAAAGAAGTGAATTCTGCTTCAAATTCATCATAAAATTCTTGAAGCTCTACGATGGCCAAATTCATCTTGGAGCGATTTTGTGTGCGTCGGTTCATGCCTTCCAATACTTTGGTAATGCCTTCAATAGAGGCGTAACTCACCAACCAATTGTCGTGAATCATGTGTGGAAGCATGCGTTGTACATTCTGCGGAAGCATTTCAAAATGATCTTCTAACAAATGATAAAAATCTTCTACAAAGGTTTCTAGTGGAATGTCGGAATAGTTTTTCCAGTTTTTAGCTAAAAAATGATCGTATAAAATATCGACAATGACGCCGCTGTAGTGACTGTAGTTTTTGTGCAACCGCTTTGTGCTCATGCGAACTGTAGGATGCGCGTCGGTAAACGTATCAATATGGCGATGCAACAAAATACCTTTCTGTATAGTTGGTGGATATTTTTTGTATTTCTTCCCGCGAATACTATCGGCAATAAAGTTTCCGATTTTAATTTCATCGTCGTTTTGTGAAAGGTAAATATGTGCTAAGAAGTTCATTTGTTAAAATTACTAAGAATATTTTTCTGAGAATGCTATATTTGTAAAAAATCATCTTTGATACTTCTTCCAAATCTTAATCCATTACGATTTTTATTGGCAATTCCAGTAATGCTAGTGCATATTCCTGAATTTTTTAGGAATAGAGGTTTGCCTGCGTATAATGAAGGCGTCTTTTTTCATAGAGGTAGAGAAGCTGTATATGTGTTTTTTGTGCTGAGCGGATTTTTAATTATTAGATTATTATATCGCGAAGTAGTCCAAAACGGTACAATAGATTTAAAAAGCTTTTATATTCGACGGATTTTGCGGATTTATCCCTTGTACTTTTTAATTCTGATTGTCGGATTTCTCTATTACAAAGTGGTATTATCATATATGGGAATTCCCTATGAAGCAGATTATGACCTCACCAATGCGTTGTTGCTATTTGTTTTCTTCTTGCCTAATGTCGCTTCTACCTTGTACCAACCTGGCGGCGCTTTGGAAATATTGTGGTCTATTGGGATTGAAGAGCAGTTTTACATACTAATTCCGCCAATGCTAGCATTCATCAAAAAGAAATTTTTTATACAGCTTATCATCATTTTTACTGTTGTGTATTTTGCTTTGTACGCGAGTAATTTTCTTCCGTTTTTACGAAAGTTTGATTTTCTTTATTTCTACTTTTCTATGGGCGGATTGCTTGCTGTGTTGCACGAACGATACAATTTGGGACATAAGATTCATAAATATCTTAAACTATTGATTCTTGTAATTTTTGTGTTGTATTTTTTTACAGACATATTTAAAATTGCAGACTTAAATACGTATCATCTTATGAGCATGGTTTTGTTTAGTTTTGTCATATTGACGCTGAGTTACAGTCCCGTGATCGACATAAAAAATAAGCAAATAAACTATCTAGGAAAGATAACGTATGGCATCTATGTATTTCATCCTTTAGTCATGCAATTGATCGGATTGCTGTTGCTTAAACTAAATGCAGCTGTAGAAATGTCAGACATAACTATAATTTTACTCTCGTATGGATTGGTTTTTGGCGTAACTTTTATAGTTTCGCACTTTTCATATCAATATTTTGAAAAACCATTTTTAAAACTTAAAAATAAATTTAGATAATATATTATGACGTTAATCAAATCAATTTCAGGGATTCGTGGAACTATTGGAGGAAATGTTGGTGATAATTTGACACCGATTGATGCTGTGAAATTTGCAAGTGCATATGGAACTTGGTTGAAAAAAGAATACAAGAAAGAAAAATTAACCGTTGTTATTGGTAGAGATGCCCGTATTTCTGGTGCCATGATTCAGAGTTTGGTAGTAAATACGTTGGTAGGCTTAGGAATTGATATTATTGATTTAGGATTGTCTACAACGCCAACGGTAGAAGTAGCGGTTCCGTTAGAAAATGCGGATGGAGGAATTATTTTAACGGCGAGTCACAATCCGAAGCAATGGAATGCTTTAAAACTGTTAAATCATAAAGGAGAATTTTTAAATGGCGCGGATGGTGCAGAAATTTTAGAAATTGCCGAAAGTGACGATTTCGATTTTGCTGAGGTAGACGATTTAGGAACGGTAACACCAAATGACACGTATATTGATAAGCATATTGAAGAAGTATTACAGCTTCCGTTAGTAGACGCAGAAGCCATCAAACAAGCGAATTTTAAAGTGGTAGTTGATGGTGTAAATTCTACAGGAGGAATTGCCATTCCGAAGTTATTACGTGCCTTAAACGTGGATGTGGTGGAATTGTATTGTGAGCCAAACGGACATTTTCCGCACAATCCAGAACCGTTGAAAGAACATTTAACGGATATTTCAGAGCTTGTCGTTAAAGAAAAAGCCGATTTTGGTGTCGTAGTAGATCCAGATGTTGACCGTTTGGCATTTATATGTGATGATGGCGAAATGTTTGGCGAAGAATATACGTTGGTCGCTTGCGCAGATTATGTATTGGGCAAAGTAAAAGGAAATACAGTGTCTAACTTATCTTCGTCAAGAGCGTTGCGTGATGTGACAGAGAAACACGGAGGAACGTATCAAGCAAGTGCCGTTGGAGAAGTGAATGTAGTCATTAAAATGAAAGATACCAATGCTGTAATTGGCGGAGAAGGAAATGGCGGAATTATTTATCCTGAATTGCATTACGGACGCGATTCGTTAGTTGGAGTGGCTTTATTCCTAACACATTTAGCTGAAAAGCAACTAACCGTTCGCGAATTACGTGATAGTTATCCAAGTTACTTTATGAGTAAAAATAAAATACAATTAACGCCAGCATTAGACGTAGACGGTATTTTAAAAGCGATGGAAGAGAAGTATGCTGACGAAAACGTAACAACGATTGACGGTGTAAAGATTGATTTTCCTGAAAATTGGGTACACTTACGAAAATCGAACACAGAACCAATTATCAGAATCTACACAGAAGCCAAATCGCAACAAGAAGCAGACGATTTAGCACAACGCATTATGAACGAGATTTCTGCGATTGCAAACCTGTAAATTCAAAAAAAATAATAGAAGGAAAGCTGTCCATTTGGATGGCTTTTTTTGTTGAAACTTATCGAGAAAATCACTCTGTACTTTATAATAGAAGACAGTAAACTAAAAGCGCACTTTCTTTTGTTGAAGCCTGTGCTGAACTCGATTCAGTATTCTT
>CAZHSA010000286.1:0-5192 GCA_964535135.1 uncultured Kordia sp. | reverse complement strand
GTTTGCGCCATGGCTTCTATTTGCAATACGCCTGGCATTACGGGCGCACCTGGAAAATGTCCAACGAAAAACGGTTCGTTCATCGTTACATTTTTTACACCAACTACATGCTTGTCTGATAATTCTAATATTTTATCTACCAACAAAAATGGCGGTCTGTGCGGCAACATGGTCATAATTTGATTAATGTCCATTAAAGGTGTTTGATGCAAATCATAACTTGGTACTTTGTTGCGCTTTTCTATTTTGATGATTTTGGAAAGCTTTTTTGCAAATTGTGTGTTTACAAAGTGTCCTGGCTTGTTTGCAATGACTTTTCCGCGAATGCGTGTTCCTACCAAAGCTAAATCACCAATAACATCTAAGAGTTTGTGGCGTGCAGCTTCATTAGGATGATGCAAGGTTAGGTTATCGAGAATCCCGTTTGGTTTTACAGCAATATTATCTTTTCCAAAAGCAACTCGTAGTTTGTCCATCGTTTCTGGAGATAGTTCTTTATCAACGTATACGATAGCATTGTTTAAGTCGCCACCTTTTATCAATCCGTGTTCTAACAACATTTCTAGTTCATGCAAGAAACTAAACGTTCTTGAACTTGCAATGTCGCGTTTGAAATCAGAAATATGTTTTAAGGTAGCATTTTGTGTTCCTAATACTTTCGTGCCAAAATCAACCATCGTTGTCACTTGATATTCATCAGAAGGAATAATAGTGATTTCACTACCAGTTTCTTCATCAATATAAGAAATGACATCTTTGACAATATATTCTTCACGTGCTTTTTCTTGCGCCACGATTCCTGCTTCTTCTAAAGCTTCTAGAAAGAATTTTGCCGAACCATCCATAATTGGCGGTTCGGAAGCATCCAATTCTATACTTATATTGTCTATTTCCAATCCTACTAATGCTGCTAACACATGTTCGCAGGTTTGAATTTTTACACCACGTTTTTCTAATACTGTGCCACTTTGTGTATTTACCACATAATTAGCATCTGCTTCAATGATAGGGTTTCCTTCTAAATCAACTCTGCAAAATGCATATCCATGATTTTCGGGTGCAGGTTTAAAAGTTAACGTAACTTCTTTTCCTGTATGCAACCCGACGCCTTTTAAAGAGACTTCTTTGGCGATGGTGGTTTGTTTAACAATAATTTCACTCATTGTTGTTTATTTTTTTTTCGATTTGATTGACTGTTTTTGCAAGTTTTGGTAGGTTTTTAAAGTATACATACGATTTGTTGTAATCGCCGTAATTTAATGCTGGAGAACCTTGCAATGTTTCTCCTTCTTTTACATTTCGTCCGATACCAGATTGTGCTTGAATGCGGACATTATCGCCAATTGTAATATGTCCTACGATGCCAACTTGACCTCCAATCATGCAGTTTTTACCAATTTTGGTTGAACCTGCAATTCCTGTTTGTGCAGCAATTACGGTGTTTTCTCCAATTTCTACATTGTGTGCAATTTGGATTTGATTGTCGAGCTTCACTCCTTTTCTAATTACTGTAGAACCTAGCGTAGCACGATCAATCGTAGTTCCTGCGCCAATGTCAACATTTGCTTCTAGAATGACATTTCCGGTTTGTGGTACTTTTTGATATTCTCCTTTTTCATTCGGCGCAAAGCCAAAACCATCTGCTCCTACAATAGCGCCACTATGAATCACACAATTGTCGCCAATGACTGATTCCGAATAGATTTTAGCACCTGCAAAAATGATCACATTGTTTCCAATAGTTACATTGTCGCCAATATATGCGTTAGGATATACCTTTACATAGTTGCCAATTTTTACATTATCGCCCATGTATGAGAACGCGCCAAAATATAATTCTTCTCCGTACGTAGCAGAATCTGAAATGAATGTTGGTTGTTCAATACCCACTTTATTCATTTTTACTTTGTTGTAATATTCTAATAGTTTGGAGAAAGATTTGTATGCGTCTTCAACTTTTATGAGCGTAGTAGTTAATTCTTCTTCTACGGTAAAGTCTTTATTTACAATGGTTATGGATGCACGTGTACTGTAAATGTACTGTGTGTATTTAGGATTTGCTAAGAAAGTTAGAGAACCTTCTGTGCCTTCTTCTATTTTAGAAAGTTTAGATACTTCCGCTTCTGGATTCCCAATAATGTCTCCTTCTAAAATACCTGCTATTTGTGTCGCTGTAAACTTCATTCCCGCAAAAGTATAAAAAAAGTCCTAAAGTTTGTCTTTTGGGTAACATATATAATATTTTGTGACAGGTTTTGACAGTGCTTTTAAGTTTAATTGATCAGAAGCTTTGGCAACATCTTGAATTTTTCCTGATTTCATTAAAATATTTATATTCTGACTTGTGGTTTTGTATGCTTGATTGGAAATTTCACCCGAGAATACAAAATACGCAGCTTCTTGCTGACTGATATTATATTTTTTCATGAGCTTTTCAGTCTCGTTGTGAATTTTCTTTGACTCAATTTTTTTGTTTTTTATTTTGATGCGCAATAAATCGCGATTGATGATCATTTTGCAGAGATTGGACAGGACAAAATCTTCTTCTTCCATCCATTCTTTCATGGCAGAAACGACATCGTAATCGTCTAATCGGGCAAACCGATCTAATACTTCGTCAGTAAAATCTTCAATAGAGATTTCATGCTGAATGAAAAAAGATAAAGCCGCACTTG
This sequence comes from uncultured Kordia sp., assembly GCA_964535135.1. Lineage (GTDB taxonomy): Bacteria > Bacteroidota > Bacteroidia > Flavobacteriales > Flavobacteriaceae > Kordia. Next base: position 2,517 of record CAZHSA010000286.1, on the reverse strand, counting down.
CGTGAAGATTCGCTCCTTGTAAAGTCAACTCTTTAGCTCTTTGCAACACTCTGATGAGTAATTGTTCCGCAACTAAACTTGTTTTGTGTAGATAAACTTGCCAATACATTAAGCGTCTCGCAACTAGAAACTTTTCAACCGAATAGATACCTTTTTCTTCAATGACCAATTCGTCATCCACCACACTTAACATCGTAATGATACGTTCCGAATTGATGTTTCCTTCTGCTACACCTGTATAAAAACTATCGCGCTTTAAATAATCGGCTCTGTCCATATCAATTTGTCCAGAAATCAACTGATACATAAATTTTCGCGGATAGTTTCCTTTGAATATTTCGATAGCAAGCGTTAAACTTCCGTTAAATTCTGAGTTCAATCGCTCCATTAACAATAGCGAAATTTCTTCGTGATGCACACTGTTTACTATACTGTGTTCCATAGCATGCGAAAAAGGACCATGACCAATATCGTGTAGCAAGATGGCAATAAGCAGGGCATTTTCTTCTTCATCAGAAATGGCAACACCTTTAAAACGAAGCACTTGAACTGCTTTTTGCATTAAGTGCATGCAACCCAACGCATGGTGAAAACGCGTATGATGCGCACCTGGATACACCAAATATGACATGCCCATTTGTGATATCCTGCGTAAGCGCTGAAAATATTTATGCTCAATTAAGTCAAAAATGAGCGGATTGGGTATTGTAATAAATCCGTAAATTGGATCGTTTAAAATTTTAAGCTTATTTCTAGTATTCAAAAGTAAGTTTTTAGAATAAGCACAAATATATTACAATACAAGACACCTTACTAACAATTTATAAAATATAAGATTTACATGAGTGCATTCAAAATTCTTTGGGTTGATGATGAAATTGATTTATTAAAGCCACATATTCTCTTTTTACAGAAAAAAAATTACGAAGTTACCACGTGTACAAGTGGAACTGAAGCAATTGAAATGATTGACGATGATCGGTATGATATTGTCTTTTTGGACGAAAACATGCCTGGTTTAACAGGTATTGAAACGCTAGCGGAGTTAAAAGCCAAGCAAAACAATCTTCCGGTCGTGATGATTACGAAAAGTGAAGAAGAATATATTATGGAAGAAGCTATCGGTTCTAAAATTGCCGATTATTTGATAAAACCTGTGAATCCGAATCAGATTTTATTGAGTTTGAAAAAGAATTTGGACCATTCGCGATTGATTTCTGAAAAAACGACTTCCAATTACCAACAAGAGTTTCGAAAGATTGCCATGGATATGTCAATGGTAAATTCGATTGAAGAATGGATGGAATTGTACCAAAAGTTGATTTATTGGGAATTGCAGCTAGAAGATATTGAAGATACGGGAATGTTTGAAATTTTGGAATCGCAAAAGAACGAAGCGAATGTGCAGTTTGGGAAATTTATTGATAAAAATTATCCAGATTGGTTTGGCAATGAAGAAGCTCCAATTATGTCGCACACCTTGTTTAGAGAATTGGTTGTTCCTGAAATTAGCAAAGCACAACCGACTTTATTAGTGGTGGTTGATAATTTACGATATGATCAGTGGAAAGCTTTTGAACCGATTGTAAATACACATTATAAAAAGGAAAAAGAAGTACCGTTTGTGAGTATTTTGCCTACTGCGACACAATATGCTAGAAATGCTATCTTTTCTGGACTGATGCCTTCTGATATGGAAAAATTACATCCAGAGTATTGGAAAAACGATACGGATGAAGGCGGAAAGAATTTGCACGAAGATGATTTCTTAAAAGCGCAATTGAAGCGTTTGGGACTTAACATTAAACATGAATATCATAAAATTACCAGCTTGAAAGGCGGTAGAAAGCTCGCAGACAACTTTAAATCGCAAAAAGACAATGATTTAACTGTTGTGGTTTATAATTTTGTAGACATGCTCTCTCACGCTAAAACTGAAATGGAAGTTGTGAAAGAGTTGGCTTCAAACGATAAAGCATATCGTTCGTTGACGCAGAGTTGGTTTAAAAACTCTCCTTTGTTGGATATTATTCAGCAATCGCAGCGTTTAGGTTTTAAATTGATTATTACGACCGATCACGGAACCATCAATGTAAAACATCCTTCTAAGGTCGTTGGCGACAAAAACACCAGCTTAAACTTACGCTACAAAACTGGGCGAAGTTTAACGTATGAGCAAAAAGATGTATTAGCTGCAAAAGATCCTAGAACCATTCACTTACCTACAATTAACATGAGTAGTTCCTTTATTTTTGCGAAAACAGATTTATTCTTCGCCTATCCAAACAATTACAATCACTATGTAAGTTATTATAGAAATACGTATCAGCATGGTGGCGTTTCGTTGGAAGAGATGATTATTCCGTTTGCGGTTTTGTCGCCTAGATAGATTATAAATAATAGCTCAGCAAGTGATTTTATAGGCATTTCGAGATTTTTTGTTAAATTTGGGGAAAAGCTCCAAAATAAAATTCTAGTGAAAAAAGAATACCATCTTTCTCAAATTGATGAGATTGC